>JAJRBV010000047.1 GCA_028679275.1 Methanoregulaceae archaeon | reverse complement strand
GTCATGGCAGGGTACCCCCTCAAGGGCAGGGGCATCGTTCGGCATGCTCGTCGCGTAGATGGTGTACTGCCCGAGGTCTATCTGCAGGTCCCGTGTGTACCAGTAATACTCCCATGTTCCGTCAGATTTTACCGGCACCTGGGTGAAGGTCGTAGGCACGCCGTTCTCTACCGTGTTCGTTACGGTCATGTTCTCCCCTGCACAGCTCTGGCAGGGCCCGGTGATGAAGAGATAAGTGACCTTGGAATCGGTATTGGTTCCGTAGATCCTCACGGTCTCCCCGAGGTAGGAGGTGTCGGTGATCTCACCACACACCTCGGTGATCATGGTGACGACCCCCTTCTGGATGGTCACGCATGCCTCTGCAAAGGGCCGGGTGAGATCCAGGGTTTGTACATCAGCAGGGATCCAGCGCTGGGTCCGTATTTTATAGGTCGTTGGAGCGGTGCACGTGGTGGTCTGCCACTCGATAGTCCGCTCCCCGTTCTCATCGGTCAGGACGAGGGCATAGTAGTACATCCCGTCATCGGGATGATGGGGAACAACTCCATATACTGTATTTGTACAGGCGCATCCGCAGTCCAGCAGTTTCGTTCCCCCGAACCTGCCTTCCTGCTGTCCGTCAAAGAAGACCCCTTCCTGGCCTGATACGATCATCGGCGGCTGGCTACAGCAGTACCCTGACATGGGGCTACCGCTGCAGCATCCCGGGCAGCCGGGGCACCCGCGGATCCAGATGATGTAGAAAGTATTCGGAATTCCCTTTACCGTGGTAAAGAATTTTTCGCCACGGAGGAGTGATGAAGGTGTAATAGTGAGTATCGGCTGCTCCTCTTCCAGGGTTACCGTCTTTGTCGTTCCGACAAATCCCAGGTTGTTCTGGTTGCACTCGATCGTGACTTCATATTCTCCTGCACTGTAGACAGGGAGGTTCGTGACCGGATCGACTGCATCGGTCTCCCATCCCCGGTTGATATTGGATGCAACGCCGTTGCCGGATGACCAGTACCACGGGCTTGAGTTCACATCAAGGAAGGTCAGGTCTCTCTGCCCTGAAGGAGTCCATAACCAGGAATAGGTAACTCCGCCCGGGCTCCTCACGACGATTTTACAGTCGAACGTTGCGGTTTTATCACGGAGGAAGATGTAATGCAGGGTCGACGGGTTCAGTTCAAATTCAAGGATATCCCCGATCATTGCAGTACTGCCCGTCACATCGGTCCCGTAATCCAGGTTCCTGATCTTCAGCGTTGACTGGGGGGAAAAGACCGAGAATGCCTGTTGCGTTGGGTTGATCTCGCCGGAAGCATTGAGTCTCCACCAAGCCCCTTTTCCTTCCGTACCTAAAAATGGGGAAGTCGGGCCGTCATCAATGTTAAAATTCCCCAATACATAACCGCTCATATCAATCTGCCTGGTCGGCGGCGTGGTATAATCAGTTCCAGACCACCATCCCAGGTAGGGTGCACCCCCGACAGCGGCGGTTACATTAAGTCCTTCTTCGCCAAGAAGGACTGTACCGTTTTGAGAAACCGTTTTAAGGTCAGCAGTAGCCGGTATCGCAAAAACAGTCAACGCGATGACCAGCACGATACATGCTAGTAAGTATCTTTGAATCTTCATTTTCAAGCACCACCTTGATTGCATAATCGAGCGACCGTCCCGGTTGCCACCATGGGATAATCCACTCTTTTATATAGTGGTGATTTGGGACAAGGTAATTATATAGTTTTCTCTCAATCAGAGCGTCTGCGGGCCAAAAATGTCATTTCATCACTCATCCGCCCCGGAAAAAATCCCGTCTGTAACGGAGAATGCTGCACGAATCCTGCATATTTTTTTAAAAAAAGGAAAAAGAATATATATTTTATATTCCGCCTTCCGGTGGGGGTCCGCCTTTGAATGTCCGCGTGCTGATGAAATACGCGATCACTCCCACTGCTACGAGGAGCAGGACGATTACCGGGATCACAATGGACCATGGGATTCCGGATTCACCAGGGATTGCCGGAGACACCGTGGGCACCGTGGTGACCGGAGCCGGGGGTGCCGCCCTGATGCAAAGGGCGTATATTCCCCCCCGGCTTACCATCGCTTCCACTGCCCCTGATCCTGAATCAGCCCTGGCAGGGATCTCCTCCCATGAGCGGGTCGATGCATTATACCAGATGATCGAAACACTTTCACCGGATGATGCGCTCCATAACGGTCTATCAGGAGAGAACATCAGGAGTACTGCCGGGGTAAATGTCGATCCTGAAGGGGATATCTCGTACGCGAAGGGGATGGACGCGCAGGGTGATCCGGCTGGAACAGAACCCGGGGCGAGCGTAATTACAGAGACCGTTCTCATTGGCCGGCCGGATGGATCAACGGGTGCAACGCCCACGCCGATGACAAGCGATGCAATGCCATCGGAAGAGACAATGGTCACCTGCTGCGTGGTGGTGTTATCCGGACCGAGGATCAGGCTTCCGGATGGTGGAACAGTCGGGGTTGGCGTGGGGGTCACGGTCTTTGTGGCATTCTCCCCGCCAATATAAAAGGTTCCTGATGGACTGCCCCCGCCACCTCCACCACCGCCTCCCCCGGCACTCCCGCGGGGATAAACTGTTATGTAATCGGATTTGGTGAGCGTATCGCTCCCCGTTTCATTGGAAACCGTGAGCGAGACCGTGTAATGCCCGGTATTATACGTATGGTTCGGGTTTTGTTCGTTGGACGCTGCCCCGTCACCAAATGACCACTGCCACGCGGTAATTGCCCCGGTTGACGAGTCACTGAACCGTACGAGGAGGGGTTCATACCCGGCGACAGGATTTCCGATGAATGAAGCGGTGGGGGAGAGTGATGACGTGACCTGGATATAGTCAGACCGGGAGAGTGTGTCAGAGCCCTCGGTATTTGTAACGGTGAGATTTACCGTAAAAAACCCGGCCGTGGTGTAGCGGTGAACAGGGTTTTGTTCGGATGAGGAAGTTCCGTCTCCGAAACTCCATGTCCAGGATTCAGGAAACCCGGTGGAGAGGTCTGTGAATGCCACGGCAAGGGGTGCAGACCCGGAAGTCCTGTTGGCAGTGAAATTGGCAGCAGGAGGGAATCCTGTGACATGAATATAATTCACTTTTGTCTCGGAGTCCGTCCCGCTTAATCCCCGTATGGCAAGGGTAACCGTGTAATACCCGGGACGGGTGTAGGTATGGACCGGGTTCTGGACACCGGAAGTGCTGGTGTCGCCAAAACTCCATCCCCATTCATGGGGTGACCCGGTGGAGAGATCGGTGAACTTAACCGCGAGCGGGGCTGGCCCTGTTGTTACATTTGCGGTAAATGCAGCGACTGGAACAGGCGGAATAGCGGCGACGGTGATGTAGCCGGATCTTGTCTTTGTGGAGGAGGTGCCATCGCTGCTGTCCCTGACCTCCAGCATGACCGTGTACGTACCCGTGTCATGATAGATGTGGGACGGGTTTGCAGAAGATGAGGAACCGCCATCGCCAAAGTCCCATGACCATTCATCATGGAATCCGGTGGAAAGGTCGGTAAACTGTACGGCGAGAGGTACATACCCTGCCGTAGGGTTACCGGAAAAATCAGCAGAGAGCGGGATCTCCTCAACATTCAGATCGAGGTTGGTAATGCCTCCTGAGGTGTAGGGATAGCTGCCTTCCCATACCAGAGTACCGTACTCCCTGCATCGGGCAGGCATTCCGTTCACAAAGAATTCGATTTCCGATGCATTGGGAATTTCTCCCTGCACGAGCAGTTTCGGGCTGAGAGCACCCGGACCACCATATTTACCTGGTGTATCGGTGATCAGAATACCGCTTCCTCCGTCTACCATTGCCGAGATGGTGGTATCAGCGGGTGCCGGAACCCCGACAATACTGACGTTCCCATAGAAGATATGGGGTGGTTTGGGGTCCAAAACCCCGTTTGCCGAGATAATCCCGCAGAGCATGATGAGACAAAGCAGCACTCCGATGAATGCCCCCGCCTTCCTGCATTCCAGCCCCATCTCACACCTCCTCACCAGGCAGCAGAGGTTCCCTCTCCCGGTGCTCTTTCTGGAAACAGTTCCCTTTCATCATATTCAGTGACAACCCCATCTGACCAGATCCAACAACCAGCATTATTCTGGTCTTTTTTTCTGCTGGTTTTAACCATCCTTTTCACCGCACGTAATGTTTATATATCGAAATGACGGCGTGAATAAATAAGTTTTTTGGAAGAATATGCCCTTTTTTAGTTGAAAATGGAAAAAGGGGGGCATTCAATCCTTTGTATACATTTAATGTTCAGGGAACTGCATCGCCTCGGATTGCTGCCACTTTAAAAAAAAAAATTAGTTGGTGTATGCAGACTTTCCGAGCTTCGGCTCGAATGCCGCATCTCCCTCAGCCCGGATTGCATGCGAGAACTTTGCAAGCGGGATATCCATCGCACAGAGTTCCTCACACTGCCCGCAGTTGACACAGGAATCGGAGATGTGGGCAAACCGCCTCATATGGAACATCGGGTTTGGCGGAACTTCACCGGGTTTGACCATGTACTGCTTGCTCTTGAGTTCTTCGGCTACAGGGAAGCAGACCGGGCAGTTCTCAATGCATGAATAGCACTTGATACACCGGGAGGTCTCCTTTTGTATGGATCCCCAGGGGTCTTTTGAGAGGGCTGCAAAGTCCTTCTTCCGCCATTTCTCCCCGAGCTTGAGCATCGCTCCCTCAACCTTTCCACGGATCTCGATACCCTTCGGAATTGGTGCCTCGGTCTTGAGGACACCTGCCTTTACTGCCCGGGAGAGGAGGTCTGCACCCTTGTCGCTG
>JAJRBV010000117.1 GCA_028679275.1 Methanoregulaceae archaeon | reverse complement strand
GAAAGCCGCTTCACCATCTCCGTTTCAGAAATGGAGAGGGCGAGCGAGAGTGCCTTTCGTGTCGCGGTCAGGTTCATTACCCCCCGTTTACCCTCGAGATTATGAAACATCAGCAGCTTGTCTGTCCCGTGCGCCATTCTGCTGGCTTCATAGTCAGCGGCTACGGGAGTCTCATGCTCAATGACCTCCCCGCACTCCCTCATCTGGTCAATAAAATCCCGCATGGTAGTATGTTCTTCCATAGACCTCCCTCCGATTCCTGCCTACATCAGGTTGGCGATGATGCATATTAAAAAATCTGGCAATCATCCCAAAAAACAATAGATTTACGGGCAATCCTGAAAAAATAAGGATATCAGGCCCTTGGAGGGGCATAAAAGCGGAAACGGAATGCCGTTTCCTCAAACTCTTTTGCAGAATCCGGGTCAAGGTCTTTCCTCGCTGACCTCACGATTGTGTTGAGGATATTTGTCTGCCGGAGTACATCGTAATTACCGGACGGGGTCTCGTTGAGAAAATCGAGAAGCTCGTTCACATTTTTCAGTACTTCAGCTGATGCAACAAGGTTGAGCCTGTTCAGAGTCTGTGCGAGGCGCCGTTTGGCCATATCGAGTTTGTATGCATCGGATCCGGCAACATTCAGATCGGTCACGGCATGGAAGAGTTCTTCATAGACCTTTTGTCTGTACCTGCTGCGGACCAGCCGGAGTTCCCGGCTTTCGGCGTAAAGGTAGGTGATGCAGAGTGCGCTTATCACAACAATCACGCCAATTGTGACTACTATCCAGTATTCGATCACGTACGTCCCCCTCGCTGGAAGTTTCATTTCGATGTACATAAACTTTATTTTTTGATCCGGGGCAGGACCCGGGTTATAAACGCAGCCGGTCCTGAGTAGTGAGTGGCCGGATATGCAGTAACTCCCTGGCTGCAGCTGCAACAGCAGGTACATGGCGGCTGGGGGTGTACACTCCAAGCCTCCACTGGCCGCGGCGCGTCTCGTTCAGAGTCGTTACCAGCGGGGAGATCTCCTCAAGCCCAATCAGTCGATGCCGGTTCCTGATCATGACATGTACTGACATAGAACGGGGGAAAATAGGGATATCGACAAGGACCTCATGGGCTTCCACGCCCGCAGCATCCGCAATCGCGGCTGACAGTCTTCGCCTTTTTGCAGGATGCACCTCATGGGTAACCGTTGCAGCACTGACCTGTTCCCACCCGACGTAGAGTGCACGCTTGTACAGCTTCCGGAAGTATATCTGTTCAGCGAGGATGCGGGCAATGTCCGAAGGGGAGTGCAGGAGGTTTTGTATGCAGCCGGCATCATCGAGGCGCATGAATGCAACAGGATCAGCCCCTGGTTTTCTTTTCAGATGGGCATGGACGGCTGCGGATAACATCATCTCGGCGATACGACTCACATGGTGAAAATAGACCGCAGGTCTCATGAGTGTCCGGGCGATGAGCAGGGATTCAGCGGCATTGATTCCCCCCTCTTCAAGGGCAATATACC
Source organism: Methanoregulaceae archaeon (assembly GCA_028679275.1). Lineage (GTDB taxonomy): Archaea > Halobacteriota > Methanomicrobia > Methanomicrobiales > Methanospirillaceae > UBA9949. The sequence goes on along the minus strand of JAJRBV010000117.1, from coordinate 1,567 downwards.
CGTCCGAGCGGCAGGTATTCCGGATGAGCCTGTGTGCATCCACCGTCCCGTAGGGCGCACCAGTATAATGGGCATCGCGCAGGAGGTAATCCATCCTGTCCACATCCAGTTCGCCATGAATAATTCCTGATAATGGGTGGTTTCCACCGAGAAGGGCTGCAATCTCCTCCGGACTGATTCCATGATGTTCCATGCATTCCGATAGATCCCGGTCCCCGAGGAGCCAGGATGCATCATGATGGGATCTCCCACAGAGTTCCTCCATCACCGGCTCGATGGCGTGAGAGAACGGACCGTGACCAATATCATGGATCAGGGCTGCTGCAGCAACCAGTTTCTGCTCTTCCTCATTGAGATCCAGCTGGCGCGCCATCACGTTTGCCAGGTAGAGAGTCCCAAGAGAGTGCTCAAACCGGGTATGGTGTGCTCCCGGATATACGAGATAGGAGAAACCCAGCTGCCGGATATAGCGGAGACGCTGGAGTATGGGGGAGTCCAGCAGATCGAGAGCATAGGGAGCAACCTCAATATACCCGTGCACAGGGTCCTTGATGATCTTCATCAGGCACCTAAACAGTCTTGGGATCGAGCAGATAAAACTATTGAGTGATGATCACTTTTCTCTCCGGAGGAACAGGGACCCCGAAACTGGTACGGGGAGCACGCAGGTATGTAGCCGATCACTCGATATCAGTCATTGTCAATACCGCCGAAGATCTATGGATTTCCGGAAACCATCTCTCCCCCGATATCGATACCCTGCTCTACCTCTTTTCCGGGCAGCTCAATACCGATACCTGGTGGGGGATACAGGGGGATTCATTCCACACTCATGAAGCGGTGAAACGCCTTGGCATTGATGAGTATATCGGAATCGGTGACATGGATCGTGCCCTTCACATCCTGCGCGGCGAGCTGCTCAGGAAGGGTTATTCGCTTACTGAGGCCACACGGATTCTCTCCTTACGGATGGGTATCGAATCGAACATTCTTCCCATGACCGATGAAGAGGTTGCTACCCTGATCAGGACTGATGTGGGCACCATCCATTTCCAGGAATACTGGGTAAAACACCGGGGAACACTCCCGATACAGGAGGTGATCAGGTACGCACCCACGGGGCCTTCTGCGAGCAGCGAAGTTATCGAGGCAATCGGGAGAGCGGACGTCGTTATCATAGGGCCGAGCAATCCCATCACGAGCATCCTCCCGATCCTTGAATGCTCCGGCGTCATCCCTGCACTGATGGATGCATTCGTGATAGCGGTGAGCCCGTTCATTGGGAATGCCCCGGTGAGCGGACCGGCCGCGGCACTGATGAAAGCCCGTGGGCTCTCCCCTGACTCGGCTTCGACCTGCTCGCTTTACAGGGATTTTTGTGATCTCTTTGTCCAGGACCTGAGGGACCCTGTTCCCGTCCATGGCAGTCTCCGTTATGATACTCTCATGACTGACATGGAGAAAAGCGCTGCCCTCGCTGAAGCACTGATTGAAGCCGGGATGAGAGGGAGAGAGAAACGGTAAAGCGGGGACTGCTGGCCCGGGCTCCTGCAGATAAATGGCCATA
>JAJRBV010000009.1 GCA_028679275.1 Methanoregulaceae archaeon | reverse complement strand
TCGGCGATATCCCTCTCTCGCTCGAATTCATCCAGACTCACTGCATCATACTGTTTTTCCAGGCATCTGAGGGATTCCTCTGTTTCATCAAGCCCGAGAAATGTCCCGAGGGCCTGCCCGTACCCGGAAGGGAGGTCAGGATTTGTCCGGATAGTACAGCACGAAACCCGGCTTAACTCGTCGAAGGTACAGTCACAAAAACGGGCTGCAACCGGGATCCCGGCAGCAGCAAGGATTCGCTGCGCCTCAAGAGCGTTTCCCGAACAGAACGGATCGAGGAGATGCAATCCGTCCAGGTTGACCCCCCGGAATTCCGGATCCTGCTTCACGGGCAGTGCCCTGCAGGCGGAAAGGTACCCGTCCTCGAAATTCCCGATAAAACCGGGACTGTCCACCATAAGGATTTGCCCGGGAAGGCAGTGGCGAATATCCTCGCCTGTGATTGCAGGGGTACAGGTGTTTACAACCGCAACTGCCCTGTAACGCTCCTGCAGAGTCCCGATGAGATCAAGAAGGCGCTCTTCTGCACCGAATATGAGGTCTTCCTCGATCAGGAAGGTACAGTACAGTTCACGGTGAAGTATTGTCGAAGGATAAAAATAGCATCCGCTCGGTCCATGGATGATGGTGCCGATTCCCCCGATTCCTGTAAGACATGTGGCTGCCCCCGTCATTGCACAGGGCCAGAGCGCTACCCTGCAGTCAGGCATACATTACCCTCCGCCATCGGCTGAGCATCCTTGAAAGACCTGCCGTACCTACCGGAAGAGGATCAGGGAGAGCGAGCTGCCGTCCCTGATCCTTCAGCTCAAGGTCAAACATCTCCAGCAGTTCGGTAAGAACCGGACCGGATGGCTGACCGCACTGGCGTATCACGACCGACCTTCCCTTTAAATCAGAAAAATGTTCAAGTACCCCCTTCTGGTACGCCATTTCAACCGAAATCGCCCTGTCACTTTCAATGTTCAGCACTTCTCCAACCTGGTACAAAAAACGAAGAGTCCCTTCAAAACCGACCGGAAATGAGGGCAGGTAGGGAATGCCAAATCGATCCTCGAGGGCAGAGCCGACACCGGTGAGCGACTCGTCCCGAAGGATATTGAGTGAGGCAGAGCCAAGTCTGCCAATAGCGGATACCGGAATATTCCTGACAAAACGAAGCTGGATTTTCACCCCGAGCATTGAGAGGAGGCGCGCTATTTCGTGGTAGTTCGCCTCGGCCTCGTACTCGAGGTTTTTCTCACCGACCAGATTTACCATCCCGGACTGATGTCCGCCCTGACTGAGACCGGAAAGAGCGGTTAATGCCGATCTCACGCCATCTGAAAATCCCCCTCCGAGAAACCCTCCGGTGGGGACCATAACAACAGGACACCTGTGTCCCTCACCACAGACTGCCTGGACATCGTCCCCGATTACTGCCGCAACACAGGAAGTCAGGACAAAGACTGCCCCGGGATTGCCTTCCAGAGCACGGGCGATTGTATCTTCCAGCGCCTTTTCCCCGCCGAATATAATCTCCTGTTCCTTGAGCGATGTTGAGAGAATTGCAGGTATAACAACGGTGTCGTTATCGAAATGGAGAGCATGAAGGAGCGATAAATTATGATGGGCACAGCCGTCAGGGCCGTGAATAACCGAAACGGCATCCTGAACTGATGTGGTTACCGAGAGAGCCCCGGTAAGTGTACACCCTTCAGTCCGCGATGAATTCATATGCCAGGGCCTCAAGGTCCTCAATCTCGAGAGGCTCAGGTATGTCGAGCCGTTTATTCTCGAGTATTTTTCCGGCCAGGATGCGGTAGGCTTCCGCCTGCGGCGTGTCAGGAGCAAACTCTATCACTGTCACCCGGTTGAGCTCGGCACGCTGCACGACCGGGTCCCTTGGAATAAACTGGATGAGCGTACTCCCTATCCTGTCGGCGAATGTTGCCACCAGTTCCTCTTCCCCGGGGAGATTCTTTGCATTGCAGATCACCCCGCCCAGACGGCACTGGCCACGGGAGCGTCCCGAGAGCCGCTTGATTGCCTTACAGATATTGTTGGCCGCATAGAGGGACATCAGCTCCCCTGAGGTTACAAGGTAGACTTCCTGAGCGTACCCTTCCCGCATCGGCATGGCAAATCCCCCGCATACAACATCACCGAGCACATCGTAGACAACCACATCGGCATGAAGTGCCCCGAGCCGCTCCAGGACCTGAAAGGTGGCAATAATCCCCCGCCCGGCACAGCCCACCCCGGGTTCCGGACCGCCGGCTTCCACGCACCGGACGCCGCCATAGCCGGTGAAAACCACGTCTTTTAAGGTTATCTCCTTGTCGCCCCGTTCCCGGACCTGATCCATGACCGTGGGAATCAGCCTGCCATGCATCAGCATACGGGTGCTGTCCCGTTTCGGGTCACACCCGATCTGGAGGATATCAAGCCCCGTTCCGGAAAGGGCTGCCGAGATATTGGTTGCGGTTGTGGATTTCCCTATGCCGCCTTTTCCGTACAGGGCGATCTGTTTCATTATCAGATCTGTGTCGGGATTTTATATTAGGTATTCTGAAGTTTGCACCAGTTTACTTGAGTCCGCCTATTCATGACCCCGGAAGATCCCCATGAAGAGGACAATTACCGGAATTACCTCGAGTCTTCCTATCCACATGACAAGGATAAATACCCATTTTGATATAAACGGCATGCCAGGGGAGATATAGCCGGTTGAAAGTCCGCATGAGCTCAAAGCTGATACGATATCAAAAACAAGATCGGTGACTTCAAGGGAGATCAGATGAAACTGAAGGATAACCATCGTTGCCACAAAAACCGTGAGTACTGACAGGATTATGACAAGCATATTCTTGGACAATTCGGGTTCTGCAACGCTGTCAGGTATTTTCTTGCCGGCATAGGTGAAGGGAACAAGCACCTTGGCCCGGACAAATATCCTTTTAAACCACCAGAGGATTCCCCGGTAGCCGATAGCAATCCTGGAGAGCTTGACACCTCCTGCACTGCTTTCAGAAGAGCCCCCTATGAACATCAGCAGCATCAGGAATACAATGGTGACGCTCGGAAAATGCTGGAGGTTCGATCCAGGATATCCTGTGGTGCTGATTGCAGCGGCTGTGACGAAAAGACCCTGACGGACCGCATCTGCCAGGGGGAGACTGTCAAGGTAATAAAGGTCCGCCACCACAACAAGAACCCCAGCCGTGAGAAAGATGAGGAGAAGTTTGACCTGCTCGTTTCCAAGGAGGGAGAGTTTCCGCTTTCTGTAAGAGATATAATACAGCGTGAACGGCGTTGATCCTACTATCATGACCGGGATAAGGAGATACTCAAGGAGACGGCTGTTATATGCAGCAAGGCCTCCCTCAACCGGAACAAACCCCCCGGTAGAGATTGTGGTGATGGAGAGGCTAATCGCCTCATAGAGGGGTATCCCTGCTATCAGAATCACTCCTGCACCGAGGAGCGTGAGAAAGATATAGACCGCCCAGAGCTCCTTCCCTGTTGCGATCACCCCGGGAAGAATCCTCTCGCTCCGGCTGTCGGAACGAAAGAGCGGAGACTGTGTGAGCCCTCCCCGGCTTGCCATGGTGATGGAGAGGGCTATGACCCCCATCCCTCCTATCCACTGCATAAAAGTCCTCCAGAAAAGCAGGGTTTCAGGGATGTAACGGGATGTCATGATGAGTGAAAATCCGGTGCCTGTCCAGCCAGCCATGGTTTCAAACAGGGCATCGGTAAGCGAAAGGTCCAGGACAAGAATGAAGGGTATCGTGCTGACGAGCGCAAAGGCCAGCCAGATGAGAGCGACCGAGCTGAGGGCTGACGAGAGCCTGATATCCTCTTTTCTCCGGGGCAGATGGTTCAGAAGAAACCCGAGAAGAAAAAGGGTGACCGGAACGGCTGCCATGGGGGGGATAACAGAATATTCCCTGAATGCTACTGCGATAAGGAGAGGAACAGCGGTGAGGGGGCTGATATATTCAAGCATTCCTCCAAGTTCCGCAAGAACGGTGGAAAAATACTGGATGCGGCCCATTACTACAAAATGATGTTTTT
>JAJRBV010000002.1 GCA_028679275.1 Methanoregulaceae archaeon | reverse complement strand
CAGCGGCAAGTGCTTCAGTGTATCTGTCAAGTTCGATGAGAGCATATGCCTTATTATTCCAGGCAACTGCATCGTTAGGATTTAGGGCCAATGCCTTTTCTGCAGCGATAAGCGCTTCTTCATACCTTTCTAGCCCGATCAGGGCAACAGCTTTATTCACCCAGGCATCAGGATAATCAGGTTTTAAGGTCGTTGCCTTTTCTGCAGCGATAAGCGCTTCTGCATACCTTTCAAGCCCGATCAGGGCAACAGCCTTATTTTTCCATCCTAACGGTGCACCCGGTTCCAATACCGTTGTTCGTTCAGCAGCAGCAACCGCTTCTCCGTATTGTCCAAGGGCATAGTGTATTGCTCCTTTATCATTCCAGATACCGGCGTTTTCGGGATCGAGTTTCAGTGCCTGATCGAATAGTGCAAGTGCACCTTCCAGATCTCCCTCGTCGGCAAGGAGTAATCCTTCTTCGTGGATCTTTTGTACCTCACTCATCCCAGGCAGTACGGTTTGCGCAGGAACAGCACCGGGCTGGATAGTCTGGACTGGAATGGCGGTGGTGGCACGTGTCTGCACAAGAGAACCGGGTACCTCCTCATGGGGGTGTTTCTGGACAGGGTTTATCATCCCCTTTACTGGTTCTGTCTCGTATTTTGCCGCTGTATGGTACGTATACGAGAAGTCAATCTTCGCTTCACCTGGACCGCGGTTCTCGAGGACCAGGTAATACTCGCCATCGACCGGAGCGTAGAAGTCAATTCTTGTCGAATTCACTCCTTGCCGGTACTCGTCCGCAACATAATCCTCCCCCTTCTGATAACGGGAGAAATTTCCGCCATGCAAGATCATGACATTGACGGGCGCACTCGCCGAATTGAAGATCACCTCGAGCCGCTCCCCTTCGCTGAAGGTGAACGGATATGCCTCATACGTCCCGGCTGAAAACGTTTGCCATGCCCTTTGCTGGGAGCAGCCTGATACTACTACCAACAGGACAATACCGATCCCCAGTGTCAATAGCAGTTCGATGAATTTTTTTCGATTGAATTCCATACGAATGCATCCACCCATTTACTTCTTTGTTCCACTTCTTGTGTGGATTATCCTGATTACCTCCAATCTCCTTGTCCTGTCAGGTATGACACCTACATGACGGAATTTCTGAGTGCATCGGTTCGTACACTCCTGTCTCAACCTCACTATGCGGGAAAAAACGCTACCGTCCATCGAGTGCTCAGGATCCCCCCGAATCTACGAGTGTTTGAACGGCTGGGACAGCATGTCTCTATCTCAACTTTTAATATAAAAACATTTCCCGTATGTGAAGACGGGACCCTCTCAAAAATGGAAAACTACCGGGGATTTTTCCCTGTGATCACCGGGTTATCCGGGTAGGAGGTCCACTCAGTGAAAGAACCCTCGTAGATCTTCACGTTCGGGAATTTCAGGTAGAATTTCAAAAGCAGAAACTCGTTTGTTGCCTCCCGGCTTGTCCCGCAGGAGCAGATCACCGTCTTCTCTTTTGTTACCCCCTTCTCAACGAGAATGGCCTCGATTTCATCATCGGGTTTGAGAAGCCGTGAATTCTCCGGACTCATCAGGGTCTTCCAGGGAAGACTCACGGCACCGGGAATATGCCCGGGTTTGATCCAGGGGCCCTGACCTTCATAGACAGGTGGAGGGCGGGCATCGAGGGTGATCACGTCAGGTTTGTCTTTCATTGCCTTGAACTGGTCATAGGTGACAAAGTACTCTGAACGGACGGACGCCCGGAACTCTGATGGTTGTGGCGAGGGAAACTCCTGGGAGAGGGCCCGGTTCTCGGCGCGCCATTTGTCAAGGCCCCCGTCAAGGACATACACCCTGTTGAACCCGAACCGTGCGAGGGAATAGGCGACGAATGTCTGCTCGAGCCCGTCACCGATGAAGGTAGTACACTGGGTAAGGACAGGGCTCCCGGTATATACAACGACCGGGTTGTCAGCCCTGAGGCCGAGGGTCCGGAAAAGGATCTGGGCTGCCTCCGGGGGGATCCAGTGGGTCGGGATTCGGATTCCGTGGATCCTGAAAAGACCTTCACTGGCGTACATCGCACCCGGGATATGCCCCTTGATATACTCGTGGATGTTGGACTGGACATCGAGAATTGAAAGGTCCTTGTCGTTCAGATGATTATAAAGCCACTCGGTCGAGACCCATTGAACGGGTCCGCCACGTTCAGGATAGGGGTATGTCTTCTTCACGAGGAAATCCTCCAGCAGAATGGATCAGATGCTGATCTGCCTGTCGGGTTTTAATAGATATCGGATGTAACATGGGCACCTGCTGCCCGGAATGGCGGAAAGCATACCGATAAAGGGGAAGAAGGGAACAGAGCCTCCCGTCGCAACCTGTTTCATCATGGCAGGTATCAAGGCCGAATGCAGTGAGGGCCCCGGTGGCTGCGTGGCAATAAAACCAAACCGAACCATGACAGCCTGGATTATTATTCCATCAAAGCATCGAGTATCGTCCGGATCTCCCGTACTGGGAACTGTCCTTCTGCTGTCGGCTCGCCTGCGTAAGAAAATGCCATAGCAGATCCAAAGAGGGGGAGCATGACCCGGGCGTACCGATATTTCGATCCGATGATGCTTGTGATGATCGGTTTCTCCGTTCGCTGGGTGAACCAGCAGAGCGTCAGGACATCGATCGGGTTCTCCGGCCTGACCACGACCTTGGGTATGCCATATGCCCTGAGCCGTGATGCGATGGCGCCGAGCTCACCCCCAAGGAGCATCCGCCCGGAATGAAAGGATGCGATGATATCTGGCCCTTCGTCGAGGATAAGCGGGGTGAGCATGGAGAAGTCCTGCTCCACATCAACCAGTGCGGCATCGGGAAGCCAGGGGGAGACGAGTGCCCACCAGTCATCCGGTGCCCCGCGGAAATTACCGCCTTCCTGGCGGCTCCTTACGGTCACGATCAGGGGAAGGGTGCACCGCCTGATGAGGGCCGTTTGATCCATGGAAAGGCTCCGGGGGAAAAGGTCCAGCCGGAGCTCAACGACATCGGCCCCTGCATCCTCAGCTTCGGGGATGAATCGTGGGTCAGCAACGGAGGCGACACACTGCATAAGAAAAGGATAGATCACCGAAATTATATAAGTCCCCTGTTTATCTTATCACCGGATTGCTGGTTTTATCTCCGCTCTCGGGCTATGTAGTATATAGTACCCATGCACCATAACCTCCCCGAACTTCTTGCGCCTGCCGGGTCCATGGATGCCCTTGTTGCCGCGGTCAATGCAGGAGCCGATGCTGTCTATCTTGGGGGTAAACGGTTCGGGGCACGGAAATACAGTGCAAACTTCACAGGGGAGGAACTTGGCCGGGCTATTGCCTATGCGCACCTGCGCGGGGCAAGGGTATATGTGACGGTCAATACCCTTGTCCACGACAGGGAACTCCCTGATGTGGCCGGCTGCCTCCGGGATTTGTACGCCATGGGGGCTGACGCTGTTATCATCCAGGATCCCGGCGTCGCACTGATTGCACGCGATGTGGTCCCGGACCTGCCCCGCCATGCCTCAACCCAGTGTACGATCACCAGCCCTGAAGGGATGGTATTTGCAAAAAAGTCAGGGTATGATCGGGCAGTCCTTGCCAGGGAGGTCCCCCTTCCAGAGGTCGACCGGATCTTTTCATTGCCTCAGGAGAAACGGCCGGGAATCGAGATCTTCGTCCATGGGGCGCTCTGCTACGCATTCTCCGGCCAGTGCCTCCTCTCTTCAGTCATCGGAGGAAGAAGCGGGAACCGTGGTGCCTGTGCCCAGCCCTGCAGGAGAGATTACTCCCTTGTTGCCGGGGCGGCCGATTCCTATGGGAGGATGGTCAGGTCACACGCTGTTCCGCTCAACACGCCCTGCCTCCTCTCTACAAAAGATCTCTGCCTGTACCCCCGCCTCCCCCTGGTCCTGAAAAGACCTTTTTCAGCCCTGAAGATTGAAGGGAGGATGCGATCTCCTGACTACGTGGCTGTCGTTGTCTCGATCTACCGGAAAGCGCTTGATGCAATCGCAAACGGCTCATTTTTCCCGCAACAGTCAGAAATCGATGATCTTGCTATTGCGTTCTCGCGGGGTTTCACATCCGGGTATCTCTGCGGTGACCGGGGGCCGGCACTCATGGGTCGTGACCGGTCTGACAACAGGGGGCTCTATCTCGGTAAAATCCGGTCCTGCAACGAACAGGAGATACGGGTTACGATAACAGGAGAGAGGGTCCCTGCCAGGGGTGACGGGCTTGTTGGAATAGATCCAGGGGACCGGAAGGAATCCGGGTTTATACTCCGGGATACCCCGGAATGGACCGGGGGCGACCTTGTCATCCGGCAATCCACCGGCTGCAGGCCGGGGATGGCATTGTACCTGACCCGGAGTAGTTCCCTTGAGCGATCGGCAGCAGCGATCAGGAATACTCCCGGACCTGCTGGAAGGTTCCCCGTCCCGGTCGATGTCAGCCTCACGACAGGTCGCGATCAGGCTCCTGTGCTTTCAGGCTCTTTCACACTGCCAGGGGGGGAACCTGCCTCCATAAGGGTCGAGGCTGACTTTATCCCGGAACGGGCGGCCGGGAGACCAACAACGAGGGAAGAGATTTCCCGCCAGATCGCCAAAGCCGGGAAAACAGCGTTCAGGATCCGGAAGCTCGACATCCTGTATAACGGGGAGCTGTTTTTCCCGGTCGGGCAGCTCAACCAGTTCAGGCGCCGGTTTTTCGATGAGGCAAAAAAGACTCTTCTTGCATGGTATATCCCGGGCGAGGAGATGCGCGATGCCGCCGATCGCAGGCTCAGTTCTCTTCTTCCGGCGCTCACCAGACAGGGTATCCGCAAAACTCGGGTTCCTGAACTCGCGATCTTCTGCAATGAGACCGATGCAGTCGTAGGCGCCTGCCGGGCCGGGTGTGACCGGGTCT
>JAJRBV010000027.1 GCA_028679275.1 Methanoregulaceae archaeon | reverse complement strand
CATGCTATGGAAAGGATACGGGTATCACTCCGTATAGGGGAACGTGACAGGGATGAAGTGCGGATTCCTTCGGACAGCACTGATGTGAAGCTCTCAATAGCAGGGTATGTTCTCGCCCGTATCATCATATCATGCACAGCGGACCGGGCGATGATGGATCGGCTTGTGCGGTATGAAGCGCAGCGGGCCTACTCTTTTCTTCTCGATGAAGAAGACCAGAAAAAGACTTATATAGCCTCCAGCGTCGGGCTGAATATCGGGGAATCGAGCCTTTCCGTTGTCCAGTATGTTGAGATAGTAGCAGGACTTCACGAAGAGCGGTGGAGGCTTGTCAACCGCGATGTGGGCGAAGGGCGTGTCCGTGTCAGTCCGGCTGAGATGAATGAACTGCTGCGGGAGCAGATCCGTGTCATCCTCCTCCGCCAGCTCCCTTTGCGTGTCCCTGAAAAGGTCTGCAGCATTCTTGAATCCCAGGTGGAAGAGATCAGGGCAGCGTATCAGAAGACCATTCTTGAGCAGTTCGGGACCGTGGAGGAGGATTGTTTTCCCCCCTGTATGCATGTGCTGATAAAAGCCCTTACGGGTGGTACGAATATCCCCCATTCGGGACGCTTCGCTCTTACGGCATTTCTCCATAATATCGGGATGGATGCGGCACAGATCATCGAGCTGTACTGCAGAGCCCCTGATTTTGATCTCTCAAAAACCCAGTATCAGGTCGAACATATATCCGGCAGGAGTGGCACGGAGTATACTGCTCCCTCGTGTGCTGCGATGAGGACGTACGGGCTTTGTGTCCGGAGTGACAGCATCTGTGAGAAGGTAAACCACCCTCTTAACTATTACCGGGCAAAAAAACGCAGGGAAGTTAAGAAAGAGCCTACTTCGCCTTCCGATTGATCATAATCCCGGCACCACTCATAATAATGATGAATACGATCACTGCAGCGAGATAGGCGGTACCGGGATTGATGAGGAACGGCAGGACCATAATGAGAAGGAGAAATACCGCAAATGCGGCGACCGATATGAGGATGTCCATGAGCCGGGGGTCCATGGCTTTTTGTACGGTTTCCATGTACTCCTGTATGTCATGATTCCTTATTGCTTTATCCGGGACGCCAGCGATGTGTTCCAGGACATGGCGGATCCCTTATCCACCAGCCCGGCAAGGGATTTATGCCTGTCCTGCTCACAGTGATCACGATGACAGGGGATATGCGGAAGCTGGTACTTTCAGCGCTTGAGGACTCCGTAAAAGAGCTTTCCTGCTCGATGGATGCAGCCCTCATTCCTGAGGTAGGTAGCAACATCGCCTATGCTCTCCCTGGAGCACGGGACAAGGATGATGTTGCTGCGGTACAGGGCCGGATTGTGCGACTTTTCGGGCATCCCCACCCGGTGGGACCAGTTGATTTTGGTGCAAGTGATCATGTGGCACGGATCGTGCTCACGGTAATGAAGTTCGACCCTGAAATCCGGTGCGCGGCAAATATCCGGTACACCCCTGAATTAATCGGAATTATCGAGGATCTGCTTCTTGAGACCTGTTCGTTCGACCGGGGGAATGAACCCCCGGGAACGCGCACCATGGACTGGGGGGTCGCATTCTGCTGCCGTTCCGGTGTGCCGGATGTTATCTTTGATCGGGGAGCAGTCGGAAAAGAGCCCATGATCCGGATTCTTGGCCAGAATCCTGCAGAAGTGGCGGCGATTATTCGCAGGATCAGTAACCGGCTTCAACCTGCCGCACGGAAGGCGGGCATGAACAGGGATACAGGGGAGTAATGCCATATATTTTTATGCCATCATGGTGCATTATTTAAGAACACACCGGTGAAAAGAGCATGGGAATCAAGCCGACATACATAAAGGCGCTCGGGCTGGAGCTGCTCTCCAGTTACGGACCGCGTTTTTCAAGGGATTTCGATGAGAATAAGCAGATTGTAACCGAAGTAACCACGGTCGAGAGCAAGAGGGTCCGGAACCGGGTTGCCGGATTCATCACAAGAAAAATAAATACTGGAAGACACTAGATTACCCTCTTGTATGTTCGAGGGAGTTCTTCCTGCAGTCATTACCCCTTTTCAAAGAAATCTTTCGATGGATCTGGACCTCCCGGGTCTTGCGTCAAACATCGAGTTTCTTGTTGAGAACGGAGTGCATGGGATTGTCCCGTGCGGCTCTACCGGGGAATCAGCAACGCTCAGTTTTGAGGAACATGAGACCGTAATCGAAAAGACGATCGATGTGGTCAACGGGCGGGTGCCTGTCATTGCAGGCACCGGTTCAAACAATACTGCGGAAGCCGTCCGGTTTACCAGGGCAGCAAAAGATCTTGGTGCGGACGGAGTGCTTGTAATCAGCCCGTATTATAACAAACCCAACCGCTCCGGGCTTGTCAAGCACTATACACTCCTCGCCGACCTAGATATCCCGGTCATTGTATACAATGTCCCGGGCAGGACCGGCCAGAACCTCACCCCTGACCTTGTGATCGAACTCGCCAAGCACCCAAACATTGTGGGGGTAAAGGAAGCATCCGGGGATATCGGCCAGATCTCGCGGATCATCGAGGGGACGCTCGATGATGATTTCCAGGTGATATCTGGGGACGATAACCTGACCTTCCCGATACTCGCCCTGGGAGGGAGCGGAGTTATTTCGGTTGCAGCAAACGTGGAGCCAGGGCGGATGGTCGCTATGTTCGAGGCGTTTTGCGAGGGCGACTTCGAGACTGCTCTTGACCTCCATTATGAATTGTCTCCTCTCTTCCGGTCCATGTTCATCGATACGAACCCTATCCCGGTCAAAAAGGCAGTTGAACTTCGCGGGATGGCAGCAGGCCCGGTAAGGCTGCCGCTTGATGAGCTTGACAGCGAGAGGACCGCACGCCTGCGGGAGGTTCTTCTCTGCTATGATTAAAGTTGTCATCTGCGGTGCGCTTGGGAGAATGGGTACGACGGTCGGGAGGCTCGTCAATGAAGCGCCGGATATGGAACTCGTCGGAGGAATCGATCTTCGCGGGGGGTCTTTCTTTGGCGTGGATGTCACCGAGGCACCGTTAATCGATTCTCTTCTCGCTTCGGCAAAACCGGACGTGTTGATCGATTTTACCGCACCCGCGGCAACGGTAACCCATGTCAGGGCGGCAGCGAAGAGCGGGACTGCCGCAGTCGTGGGGACGACCGGTTTATCGCCTGAACAACGTGTGGAGATGGCAAAGGCCATCGAAGGAACTATTCCTGCGGTAGTCTCGAGTAATTTCTCAATCGGGGTTAACATCTTCTGGAAACTACTCAGGGAGGCGGCCAGTATGCTCCCTGAATATGATGTCGAGGTCATTGAAGCACACCACAGGTATAAGAAGGACGCCCCGAGCGGGACAGCAAAGACAATCCTGCAAATCCTCGATGAGGAGCTCGGGTCACGGGAGAAAAAGTACGGTCGGGAAGGGATGATGGAACGCGGCACAGAGATCGGGGTCCATGTGATCCGCGGGGGAGATATCGTGGGCGATCATTCAGTCCT
>JAJRBV010000126.1 GCA_028679275.1 Methanoregulaceae archaeon | reverse complement strand
TTACCAGGGAGGTAGTAAAGAGTTCCCCTGAAAAACTGCCTGCAGTAAAGAAAGCGCTGGTATCAAGAACCGATTTCATGCCGAGAATCCCACCACCTGCCCTTCCCTTACCCGGATCTCAAATCCGAACCTGGAGAGGAGCCAGCACATCGTCCGGGCATGAAAAGTGTATTCCGAAGCCGTGTACGACCCGCCGTAACGGGCAAGGTAGATAAGGAGCTGATCGCTCATGTGGGAGTCAACCTCCCCCGGTTGGCCGAGTTCCCTGATAAGACCCCTTGCAGTCAATTCACCCACCTTCCCTGCCGGCAGTCCGGGCCTGCCCAGAGAAGAGGAGCCCTTTGCCCCGCACCATGCGGTGCACGAACTTCCCTTCGAAAGTCCTTCATACTGTTGTATCTCTACCGGGATATCTTCTCCCAGCGCTTCGCAAAGGAGCACTGCTGCCCTCGACGCCTGCTGTTCGGCTACATGGGAAGGGAGACCTGACGAGCAGGAGCGTATCCCGCAAATCGTTTCCTGCTTTATGGTAACCGGCTCGGGATCTGCAGGAGTTACCGTCACCCGGACAACCCCTCCCCCGGCAGGGTAATACCCTCTCTTCAGGATCCTCAGGCTCACCCCTGCAGCAGGGGTGCCGAGTGCAGGGAACAGGACTTTTTCGAGGTAATCGACAGTCGGGCTTAAAGGCACTTCCGTCCCGCCAGTCACCACCAGGGATCCGCCCTTTATCAGTGCAACAGGGAGCCATGCCTGGATTACGAGCGGGATACTCCCGGCAGTTCCGACATCAACCGTGCACTCGGTGTTCCGGACTGCTCCGGGGATAAAAGAGAGACTGCTGCTCCCGGGCCTGTTATTTGCCAGCTGCCCATGGCAGGCACAGGCAACTGCACGGACAGCGGCGCAGTGCTGATACCCGAGCCCGGGCTTTTTCCGGTTCTCCCTTATCCGGGTAATCTCTACCGGCGTTCCGGTCACTGCGGAAAGTGCAGCCGAAGCCCGCACGATCTGCCCGCCGCCTTCGAGGTAGGAGCCATCAATCATCAGCATCGGGATATTCCGTCCGCAATAACTCCCGCTGCAGAATAGACGCTGCAGCCCCTCTCGAGTGTATCACTGCAGTAGACCTCCCTGACCCCCGATGCAATGAGATGGGAATACGCTCCTCCGGCGAACACCCCGTGGACACATGCAGCATACACGTTCCGTGCACCCTGTTCATACAGGAGCCGGGCAGCAGTTGCAAGGGTTCCCCCGGTAGATATGATATCATCGACAATGACAACATCCCGGCTTTCTGCACAGAGTTTTCTTGGTGACATACTCACCTCTTCCGATGAGATCCGGGTCTTTTCAAGATGATCGGAATCCCACCCGTTCACAGCTGCCACTTCTGCAGCAAATAGGGCGGCACCATCATCAGGAGCGAGAATGAGAGGTTCCCTGAATCCGGCATCTTTTAAATATCTCCCGATCTCAGGGGCTAAAGAGAGGGACTGAACCGGGATACCGAAGAACCGGAGGACGCCGGGATCATGAACATTGACCACAATAGCCCTTGAAATACCCCCTGACAGGATTCCTGCAATGGCACGGGCAGAGAGGGGTTCACCCGGAGAGAACTGCTTGTCCTGGCGTGCATACCCAAGGTATGGCAGAATCAGGGTGATCTCGGCTCCCCTGCATGCATCCATGAGGAGGATGAGCTGGACGAGGGCGTCACTGTCCGCAACACTCCCGACAACCAGCACTTCGTCCCCGGTCTGCCCTGTCTTCAGATAGAGTTCGCCGTCAGGGAACCGTGAGAACCGTACATCCACCAGGTCGAATCCGCTCGCTTTCGCGAGCCTTGCTGCCAGGATTTGTGAATATTCCGTGCTTATTACCTTCATCCCATCCTACCTCATGCTGAAAGTACTTAAACTACCATGAATAATTTATATTACTGTATTATTTTTTGTGAGGTAAATCAGCCCATGGAATCCACAGAACCCGGTCATGAGGCCCAGGAGGAGCCCCTTTCCTTTGATATCAGTGAGGAGAGTTCCTCGCAGATCGAGGTTCCCAAAAAACTCATAGACCAGGTCATCGGGCAGGAGCATGGGGTCGAGGTCATCAGAAAGGCTGCCACCCAGAGGCGCCATGTCATGATGATTGGCAGTCCCGGTACCGGGAAATCCATGCTCGCCAAAGCGATGGCCGAACTCCTCCCGAAGGAGGAACTGCAGGACATCCTTGTTTACCCGAATTCGGATGACCCCAATAACCCGATTGTGCGGACTGTTCCCGCAGGGAGAGGCAAGCAGATCGTGACTGCCCACAAGGCAGAAGCAAGGAAGAAGATCCAGTTCCGGAATACTCTCGTGATGCTTTTAATCATTGCGATAGTAGGGTATGCATTCATCACCTACCAGTGGCTCATGGGCATCATCGCTGCCGCTTTCATTTTCATGGCGATGAGATATGCAACACCACGGGAAGAGACGATGGTACCAAAGCTCCTCGTCACGAACGATTCTACCATTGATGCCCCGTTCATTGACGGGACAGGATCCCATGCAGGAGCCCTTCTTGGCGATGTCCGGCATGACCCGTTCCAGAGCGGGGGTCTTGAAACCCCCAGTCATGATCGGGTCGAGGCAGGTGCAATCCACCGAGCCCATAAGGGAGTGCTTTTTATCGACGAGATCAATACCCTTACCCCTCATTCCCAGCAAAACCTCCTCACCGCTCTCCAGGAGGGAGAGTTTCCCATAACAGGCCAGAGTGAGCGTTCGAGCGGCGCCATGGTCCGGACCGAACCCGTTCCCTGCAGGTTCATCATGGTTGCAGCTGGGAATCTTGATGCCATCCAGGGAATGCATCCTGCGCTCCGTTCCCGTATACGAGGTTATGGGTACGAAGTCTACATGAGCGAGAGCATGCCCGACACACCCGAAAACAGGGAAAAATTCATCAGGTTCATCGCCCAGGAGATCAAGAACGACGGGAAAATCCCCCACTTTGATAAGGGTGCAATGGAAGAGATCCTCCGCGAGGCGCGGAGGAGGTCCAACCGGAAAGGGCACCTTACCTTAAAACTCCGTGACATGGGCGGGCTGATCCGCGTGGCCGGGGACCTTGCACGGCAGGAAGGGGTCGAGGTTACTACTGCTGATCATGTCATTGCCGCCAAAAAGACCGCCCGTTCGATCGAGGACCAGGTCTCGGATGAATATATAGGGCGCAGCCGTGAATATGAGCTCACGGTTGTGGAAGGTACCAGGGTCGGGAGGGTAAACGGCCTTGCTGTCATGGGAAGTGACTCGGGATCGGTACTGCCGATCATGGCAGAGGTAACCATGGCGCAGGGAGCAAACGGAACCGTGATCGCGACCGGCATGCTCAAGGAGATCGCACAGGAGTCGATCAAGAATGTCAGTGCGATTCTCAAGAAGTTCACCGGAAAAGACATCAAGAACATGGACGTGCACATCCAGTTCATCGGGACCTATGGGGGAGTCGAGGGGGACTCTGCATCGATCAGTGTCGCAACAGCAGTGATAAGCGCAATCGAGGGAATTCCTGTCCGGCAGGATGTTGCAATGACCGGTTCCCTTTCGGTGAGGGGAGATGTTCTTCCGGTCGGCGGGGTGACGTATAAGATCGAGGCCGCGGCGAAGGCAGGGATCACTCACGTGTTAATCCCTTCCGCAAACATTGACGATGTGCTTATCGAAGAGCGGTACCGGTCGCTCGTCACGGTCATCCCGGTAGACAATATCGAGGATGTGCTCAAGATTGCCCTGGTGCCGGAAAACAGGGAGGGTTTCCTGAAAAAGCTCCGGAATATGGCGATATCCACATCGGAAAAGCTGATCGAAGGTTCAGGATTCTCTCCCTCTCTCGTCTGATTGGAATGGATGGAATCAGGTACTACGATATCCGCCATGTCACCGGTCAGTCAACCCATATCGATATCGACAACGGGGTGACCGAATCTGCCGGTACCTCCTATTTTGATCATGCCGTGATCAGGGCACTTTCCGGCAGGGGATGGGGCATCCTTACTGTTGACAATTTTTCCGAAAGGACGAAATCGGAGATTCGGACCCTCATAAGGAATGCCGGCAGGATATCGGCGATTACTGCAGAAGAGGTCTCTCTCGCCGAT
Source organism: Methanoregulaceae archaeon (assembly GCA_028679275.1). Classification (GTDB taxonomy): domain Archaea; phylum Halobacteriota; class Methanomicrobia; order Methanomicrobiales; family Methanospirillaceae; genus UBA9949. The sequence continues at coordinate 2,025 of JAJRBV010000126.1, read as the reverse complement.
ACCGTCAGGGGGATACGGCCCGTTCCCTCCATGCATGAGAACCCCGGGGACGTCAGCATAGAAGAGAAGGCAGACCTGATGCTCTCGATCGAACGCGCTGCAAAGGTCGCCGGTATTGTGAATACCAGGGCAAATTATTCCGAAAGGTTTGAAGAGGTCTTTTTCAGAGACAGCAGCGGAACTTCCGAGCTTTACGAGATCTGCCGGAGCGGTTTTGGGATTATGGCAGTTGCCTCGAGAAACGGGTTGCTCCAGATGGGATACGAACGCCGTCATTCTATCCGGGGGCTCAACATCCGCCACCAGCAGGAGCTCGGGAGGAGTGCCGGAGACAGGGCTGTTGCGCTTCTCTCTGCCCTTCCAGCGAAGGGTGGAACCATGTCTGCCGTACTCGACCCTGAACTTGCGGGGGTCTTCGCCCATGAGGCTGTCGGCCATGCCAGTGAGGGCGATCTGATCCAGGAGGGCAATTCTGTCCTTGCCGGGAGAATCGGGGAGCGGATAGGCGGCCGTAATGTCACGATAGTTGACGATCCATCCCTGCCTGAGTTCGGTTTTGAGCCTTGTGATGCGGAAGGTTCACGGGTGGAGCGCACCGAGATCATCACCAGGGGAGTGGTTGCCGGGTTCCTCCATTCGCGGGAGACCCTCGCTGCGGTCGGGAACGGGCATACCGGAAATGCCCGTGCGATGCCGGGTGAGCCACCTCTGGTGAGGATGAGCAACACGTTCATCGAACCGGGAGAGAGCTGCCCGGAGGAGCTGATCGCCGAATGCAGGAACGGAATCCTTCTCAAGGGTTCAAGGGGCGGACAGGTTGACCCGGGAAGGGGAATCTTCCAGTTCAATGCCGAATACGGCTACCTGATCGAGAAAGGGGAGTGTACACGAATGGTACGGGATGTTTCCCTCTCCGGTGAAATCCTTCAGACCCTCCATTCGATACAGCTCTGTGCAGGGGACAGGCAGATGCACCAGGGATATTGCGGCAAGGGAGGCCAGAGCGTCCCGGTTAGCGACGGGGCGCCTCACATACTTCTTACCGGTGCGGTGGTGGGTGGCAGTGTTTCCGATTGAGGAGATCCTGCGGAAGGGGTCTCGTATTGCGGACGAGGTCGAGGTGTATATCAGCGATGGGCTCTCGGTCTCTGCAGACCTGAAGCGTACGAAGGTGAGCAGGGCTGTAGAATCGCGGTATTTCGGGCTTTCAGTAAGGACAATAAAAGACGGGAGAATTGGCAATTCCTCGACAAGCAACCCCAAAGACTGGGAGAAGTGCCTCAATGCATCACTCGCCAGCGGGAACCTTGCGACCCCCCAGATCTGGAAAGGTCTCCCGGATCCAGCCCCGCTTGACAGCCGGCCTATCGCGTATGATCCTGCCCTTAACCCCGATAACAATATCGTTGCCGGTCTCCTGAAAGGAATGATCGATGGTGCATCATCACATCCGGTCGAAGTCACTTCGGGTGGGGCAGCCATATATGTGCAGACTCTGACCCTTGCCAACAACCACGGGGTGCATTACACACGGCCCCATAGTCATGTCTCTGCATCCATAGAGACGATACGCGGGAATTCCACGGGATATGAGTTCGGGAATTCATATACTCTCGATCTGGATCCTGTTTCAATCGGTAGCAGGGCCGGGTTCCTCGCCGCAGCGTCTTTCGATGGGGAGGATATCAGCTCCGGTTCCTATGATGTTGTCCTCTCTCCCGTCGCATTCGCCCAGCTCCTCGGCGCAGTGCTGATCCCGTCACTCTCAGGGCGAAATGTACATGCCGGACGGTCGGGGTTTGCCCATTCACTGGGAACGGAGGTGACTGATCCGGGAATCTCCGTTTATGATGATCCATTCCTTGAAAAAGGTCTTTCAAGTACCCGCTGGGATGCTGAAGGTGTTCCGACCCGGAAGATCTTTTATATCCGGAATGGTATCCTCGAGAACTTTTCCTATGATCTGAAGACGGCATACCGGTACGGGCAGGAGAGCACGGGGAGTGCCGTCAGGACAGGCTCCGG
>JAJRBV010000130.1 GCA_028679275.1 Methanoregulaceae archaeon | reverse complement strand
AGGACTGGCTGACATTACCTGCATTACCGAGAAGATCATCCGTGGTGAAGTCAGGACATTCTGATATGAGAGGAACCGGGGAAGATCTCCCGGACCCTGAGATACCATCAATGCTGAGGCTCGCAATACCGAACAAGGGGCGGATAGCAGGGCCTGTGATGGAGCTGATGGAGAAGAGCGGGCTCCATCTCCTCGATAAGGGCGAACGAAGGCTGATGTCGAGGACACCGGATCCCCACGTTGAGGTGCTCTTTGCCCGTCCCATCGACATCCCCGAATACGTGGCAAACGGCGCTGCAGATCTCGGAATTACCGGAAGGGACATGGTATGCGAGAGAGAGGTGGAAGTGGAAGAGCTGCTGGACCTGAAATTTGGCAGAGCAACTCTCGTTGTCGCGGTGAAAGAAGAAGACCCGGCCTGTACTTTGGGAGATCTGGCAGGAAAAAAAATTGCGACTGAGTTCCCGGTAATCACATCAGGGTTTTTCAGAAAGGAACGTATCCCTGTGACAGTGGTCCCTGTCGGAGGTGCCTGCGAAGTCACGCCTTACCTCGGCATTGCAGATGCAATCCTCGACCTCTCGAGCTCAGGGGACACGCTCAGGTCCAACAGGCTTCGCGTGATCAGCAAAGTGCTTGAAACAAGCACTATCCTTATTGGAACCAGGAAGCCGAAAGCATCAAAAAGCGAGAAAATTGAAGAGGTCGTACTCGCTCTCGAGAGTGTAATCCGGGCACGGGGCCAGTGTTACCTGATGATGAATGCAAAGCGTTCATGCCTCGACGAGATCACAAATGTCCTCCCGGGACTCTCCGGTCCCACCGTGATGGAGGTTGCATCGCATGATGATCTTGTTGCCGTTCACGCCGTGGTAAGCGAGGATCGGGTCTATCGCCTTATTAACAGACTGAAGCGGGCAGGCGCACGGGACATACTCGTGATGTCTGTCGAGCGGATGATACGCTGATATGAAGGTTTTTCCTGCAGTGGATGTCCTGTCTGGCAGATGCGTGCAGCTGGTGCAGGGTAAGAGGGAGACTGCCACTTCGTTTGGAAGCCCCCTTGAATGCGCCATACGATGGATCAACTCAGGTGCACGGGAACTTCATGTTGTGAACCTTGACGGTGCTTTCGGGAACTCTTCAGAAAACCTTGCATTGATCATGGAGATTATCCATGAGACCGGGGTGACGGTCCAGCTGGGAGGAGGAATCCGTACCTTTGAGGATGCGGCCGGATGGCTCGATGCCGGAATCGGGCGGGTGATCATCGGAACCCTTGCAGTCAACGATCCGGCAATTCTCACCAGGCTGGCTGATGTTTTCGGGAGCGACAGGATTATGGCCGGAGTCGATGCACGAAAGGGAGAGATTGCGGTGGAAGGCTGGGAGAGAACACGGGGGGATTACCTTGGATGGGCCCGTGTGTTTGAAGAGAGGGGCGCAGGCTCCCTCCTCTTCACGAATGTGGACGTTGAGGGTATGCAGCAGGGGATCCTCATCGAACCGGTCTCCCGGCTCATCGATTCGGTTGGTATACCTGTTGTCGTGGCCGGGGGCATATCAAGCGGGCATGATGTGAGAGCATTAAAAGAGATTGGAGTATATGGTGTAGTACTGGGCTCAGCGCTCTATTCAGGGAAACTGACATTGAGCGAGGCTCTGGAGGCTGCTGATGAGAAGGGCTGAAGTATCACGTCAGACAAAAGAGACCAGAATAACCATCATCCTCGACCTTGACGGATCAGGTACTGTGCAGGCCGGTACGGGGCTTCCGTTCCTCGACCATATGATCCAGGCCATGGGACGTCACGGAAGGTTCGATCTCGATTGCAAGGCAACCGGGGATCTCGATGTGGATGCCCATCATACGGTGGAAGATATTGGTCTTGTACTGGGTGAGACGATTAAAAAAGCCATTGGTGATAGTCGTGGAATACAGAGATTTGCGCATGCCGTTGTCCCCATGGACGAATCGCTTGCCACGGTGGCGCTCGATTGCAGCGGGAGGGGATTCCTTGTATACCAGGGCTGCCTCTCACAACCTGCACTGGGGGGTATCGAACGGGATGTGTTCGAACATTTCTTCCATAGTCTCTGTGTGAAGGCCGGGTTGAATGTGCATATTATCTTCCACGGGAAGAATGATCACCACCAGATGGAGGCGGTATTCAAGGCTTTTGGCATCGCACTCGGTGAAGCTTCAAAAATCGTGAAAGGCAGAGAGGATATCCCCAGCACAAAAGGAATCCTCTGATCTCCTCAGGATATGACACAAGGAAGCACACTGGCGGATCCGACAGAGGCCGGGACGTTCCGCGTAACGGCTTTCGCCCTGAAATTTCCATTCTTACTGGCCTCACACGAAGGCTCATTCATCCTCGGATCCCCAAGCGTACCCTAAAGGCTGTCGGTTACAATTCTGATTTCGCATTGTTTTGGAACTTATCAGCATAAAAAAGGCATTCAATAAGGAATTTTTCAAGGCATCGGGGTAATTCATGATTCACTTGTGTTTGAAACGGATCTCCCGGTCCGCTCATGTGCTGAGAAAGGAAATAATGATATGAGTGGTTTTGTTATGTTCCTGTAACAGAAATTCCCCCTGGTTCATTCGAGAAATTCCGGCCCTTTTCTGGTCAGGCTAACCCCCAGGCCCTCAATGAGGGTACATTCCTGATAAAACATTATCCTAAAAAGTCGTTCGCCATTCACCTTTGCTCGGCATATTAAATGACAGAACCAGACCAGTCTTTTTTAATAGAACGATTCATGCCTCACGGTAGCGAAAGGCCTTATGAAAGAATTGAATGCCACCTTGAATCTGATTGCTGCGGTTTTGTTCGTCTGCCGTTTCTCAAAGGGAAATGATGTAGTTATGCGGATTTCGCCGCAAGATCCACATCTTCTTCCTTGATCGTCTTTCTGCCCGCATGGAGGGCAAGTCTGTTTGCTTCCTTTGTCAGGTTTGCGATGTAGTCTTCCGCCTTCGCCACAAGGGCGGCAGCTGCATCGGATCCGACTCTCTCAGCACCATTCTTTTTTGCAATTCTCACAACTGCAGCAATAGGTAAATCTGCCATTGTATTTTACCTCAAGACAAAGGTATATCAGGAAATATTTAAACATTTCGTGAATTATGACTTTATTTCCTTCAAATAGCCTATCGGGAACCACTTTGACCCATTTTTTAATATGCCCGGATGACAGCTGGAAGCCTCAGCTGAAAATACGCATATTTTATCCTAATTAGTCAATCAACCGATAATATCTGTTTGTTTTCACTTTAAAAGACATTCTGCGAGTCTTATCGCATTTGCATAATTGGACGTGGCGCGCGAAGTATCGATAAAGATTTTGCTCAGATTAAGGACCGGTGCGCCATGTCCGTGGCCCGATCCAAGAAAGGTAAGTGTACGGAAGATGAAATTGCCCGAAATCCCGTCAGGAGCAATAATTACCCCGCAGTCGCGTACGGCATCCTCGATAAGTATCTCATAATGCACCCCCCCCGTGAGACGGGCCACAAGTTCGGCTTCTGCAAGACTCCGGTCCACTTCAGGATGCCTCCCGGCATCCCCCAGCCTTCCTCCGGAAAGAATACCGGTTTTGGCTGGAAGTCCGAATTTCTCTGCCAGGATTCTGGCTTTGCCTGCCAGTGCTACCTTCTCGCCGACCGTCCATCCTTCATCAACACCCACGGGGGCAAGGAAAAAACGGCGGCCACCGGGAGTCTCAAGGAGGGCTGCCCGTTCGAGATGATCAACCCCGAAAGCCTTTTTTAAGGAAGAGAGGGTATGGTTCGCAGGGAGTGTTCCCCGTATCGCTGCGTCGATTCGGCCGGATGCCAGATCATTCACAAGGGCAGATCCCGGGTCAGAACATTCCTCGATAGTAATCTCCGGGGAAGAGGGAAGATTGTTCTTCCCGTGGCCCGTGTAGACATTTATCCGGCAAGAAACCCCGCTTTCCAAAACACTCGCAAAAACCTTCCGGCTCTCCTCGCCGGCTCCAATACCAATGGTTTTCAGTGACATGGTGAAGAATCTGAAAAGAGACGCATGACGCCATTCCTGGAGAAATCAAAAACAGAGGTATCTTCTCCATTATATGATATCCTCAGTTCACGGCTTGTGTCCACGAACCCGATGACCTGTGCTGTCATTCCCACCTTTGAGAATTTCCTGGCTATCTCCTCAGCATGCTCCGGTCTTGCAGTGAAGACAAAACCCATTCCGGGGTAACACCGGATCCACTGCTCAAAGGTCATGTCATGAGCCTTCAGGTCGGGTCTGGGAATCAGGTCAAGATCTATCAGGGCCCCTTTTCCGCTTACCTCAAGGAGCATCCCGAGCGTGCCGATAATGCCGGGATTACTGATATCCTTCCCTGCAGTAACCAGGTGTTCCCTGGCAAGCTGTTCGGGAACCTGCACCTGGGCGCGGACCACTTCAGCAGATTTCATCGTGACCGAGTCCCAGTTGAGGGCACAAGAAGGATGGATCCTCCCGTTGAGGTCTATTGCGATAAGGACTACATCACCGTTACCTGCAGTATGGCTGTATATGACCGCATCGCGGGGAGCGAAACCGAGGATCGCAACATCGATTACACTGTACGGGGTATCAGGATGCAGGTGGCCCCCGACGATCGGCACTCCAAACTGTAACGATGCTGCATGCATCCCGTCAAGGACTCTGCTCCTGATACTCTCATCAGAGATGGAGAAGACGTCGACCATTGCAATTGCCCGTCCCCCCATGGCTGCGATATCATGGATATTGACGAGGACGGAACAATAACCCGCCCAGTAAGGATCAGCCTCCATCAGGCGGCTCCAGATACCGTCTGCAGCGAGCAGGAGGACTTCGTCCCCGTGCTCGATGACGGCAGCATCCTCACCAAACGACGCGATTACATGAGGAGCATCGATTCGGATAGCCCTGACCATCTCGCCGATAGATTGTTTCCGCTTTACCCCTTCGTATTCACGTACTACGGTGGCTATCTTTGCGGTGGAGCAGCCATTCAGAACCATAGAACACACATAATCCGTTTCTTTACTAACCAATGGAGCATCATCAGAGATAATTTATTTGATACACGGTTGAAGTCTAGGCATGGACTGGGCGTCGAAATACCGCCCGCAGCATGTTGCAGACGTGGTCGGGAATAGCAGTGCATTGCACCTGATGGTGGAATGGGCCCGTTCCTGGACCACAGAGAGTAAGCCTCTTCTCCTCCATGGAAAACCGGGCACGGGTAAAACCTCAAGTGTCTATGCCCTGGCGGCCGATTTTTCCTGGGAGGTGATTGAGCTGAATGCCAGTGACCAGCGGACAAAGGACGTAATAAAAAAAGTCGCCGGGACCAGCAGTACTACGGGAAGCCTTCTTGGCTCTTCCAGAAAACTCATCCTGCTCGATGAAGCCGATAACCTTCACGGAACGGCTGACCGGGGGGGTGCACGGGCTATCCTTGAAGTGATTCGAAATACACGCCAGCCGGTGGTCCTCATTGTCAATGACCTGTACCTCATAACACCGGATATCAGGTCCCGGTCGGAACCGGTACCGTTCCGTGCGCTGCCGGCCCGTTCCATAGTTCCCCGGCTCCGTTATATCTGTAGCGCGGAAGGGTTGAAGTGCAGCGATAATGCCCTGAAAGATATCGCAGAATCTGCCCGGGGTGACATGCGGGCTGCCATCACCATGCTCGAGGCTGCTGCAATCGGCCGCTCCATAATTGGTGACACCGATGTGTCAACATCCCGTAAGGATGAGCGGGCTTCTGTTTTTGACCTGATCAGCGCAGTATATGGGAAAACCGGGAGTGAGGACCTGATGCGTATTGCCTATGAGGTAGATGAGACACCTGAAACCCTTGCCCAGTGGATCGAGTCGAATATCGGGCATATCCATGACCGGACCCGGTACTGTCTGGCTTACCGGCAGCTTCTCAGGGCTGACGAATATACAGGCCTTACATACCGGCAGCAGTATCATACGCTCTGGCGTTATGCCACCGCCCTCATGGTACTCGGTGTTTCCGAAGCAGCGGGAGGCGAAGGCATTCATGGCCGGATCACATCCCCTGAACGATGGAGAAAGATGGGGAGTTACCGGAAGCAGAAAATCGTAAGAACGGGCATGCTCGTAAAAATTGCCGGATCGCTTCATCTCTCCCTGTATATGCTCCGTGATACCTACATAACGCCGGTTTCCCTGCTAGCCGACCGCGATCCCCCTTCATTTGCCCGGGAGTTCTCTCTTGACACGGATGAACTCGCCATGCTTATTCATGACAGGCCCCGGGCGCAGAAAGTGTTGAAAGCGCTTATGGACGAGGAAAAACTGCT
>JAJRBV010000045.1 GCA_028679275.1 Methanoregulaceae archaeon | reverse complement strand
GGTTCTCGAATCGCACAGTGTCTCAGCAGGCCTCGATTACCCTGGGGTAGGTCCCGAGCACAGCTTTCTCAGGGACAACGAACGGGTGATCTACCAGGCAGTCACTGATAAAGAGGCTCTCGGCTCCTTCCTTTACCTTTCCCGTACCGAAGGGATAATTCCGGCGCTGGAGTCCGCTCATGCGGTCGCACTTGCACGAAAAATCGCCCCTGACCTGGGAAAGAACGATATTCTCATCATCAACCTTTCAGGGAGGGGTGACAAGGATGTTGCCCAGGTAGCAGCACTTGCAGGTGATTGCCTGTGACCTCCAGGATCACGGAAGCGTTTTGCGCTGGTGGAAGGCCGCTCCTTGTGGCATGCACGGTCGCAGGGGATCCATCCTTCGATGAGTGTATCAGTATCGTCCGGGAACTCGTTCGTTCGGGAACTGATATCATCGAGCTCGTCATGCCTTTCTCCGATCCGGTTGCAGACGGGCCTGTTATCCAGCAGGCTGGTGCCCGGGCTCTTGCATCAGGAATGAACACCGACCGGCTGTTTGCCCTTATCCGTGAGGTAAGGAAAGAGACCGGAATCCCTATCATTATCATGACCTATGCAAATATCGCAATCCAGCGGGGTATTGAGGAATTTTACCAGGACGCAGCCCTGGCCGGTGCGGACGGTGTCGTGATTGCCGATGTCCCGCTTGAGGAAGCAGACCCGTTTTGCGCTGCTGCCGGGCGTGCAGGAGTCGATCCAATCCTCTTTGTAAGCCAGACAACATCTCCCGAACGGATCGACAAGATCCTCTCAAAGGCAGGGGGTTTCGTGTACCTTGTCGCTGTAATGGGGGTGACCGGGACCAGGGATGAGATAGCTCCTGATGCGATTGCACTTCTGAAACGAATAAAACAACGAACATCCCTCCCGGTTGTTCCCGGATTCGGGATCTCGACACCCGAACAGGTCCGATGCTATGCCGAGGCAGGGGCTGACGGGGTTATCGTGGGATCTGCCCTCGTCCGGATTATCGGTGAACACTCCTTCCAGAAGGCAGGAGCGGGATCGGAGATAGGGACTCTTGTGAAGCGCATGAAAATCTCCTCCCATGAAACCTGATATGCAATGTATCATATTCTGCAGTCCATACGTTATTTCGAAAGTGACACGCCCATGGATCAGGTCAGGGAGGCATTCGATGCCCTCGCATCAGAGTACGATTCCCAGAGAAAATGGCTCATCCCCTGGTTCGATGACTTTTACCATGCCGCTGTCGCTGCCGCGGCATGGACGGGAATGCGGCCCCGAATTCTCGATATCGGAGCCGGAACGGGGTATCTCTCTTCCCTCCTCTTCAATAAATATCCAGATGCGGATCTTACCCTCCTGGATATCTCGGAAAAAATGCTTGATATCGCGCGGAAAAGATTTTACCGGAATGAGCAGGTCCGTTTCCTGATCAGCGATTACCGCTGTGGAAATCTCCCGGGTTCGTATGATCTTGTCTGCTCAGCGCTCTCCATTCACCATCTTGAACATGATGACAAGCAGCAGATATTCAGGAATATTTTCATGGCGCTGAATCCTGGCGGAGTTTTCGTGAACGCAGAACAGGTGGCAGGCGAAACTCCTGACCAGCACCGGAGAAATATGATGTACTGGGAGGATTTTTTACAACACGGCTCCCTTTCCCGGGATATTGTGAAAAGTGCGCTGCAACGCAGTACCACCCTTGACAGGATGGAGAAGCTCAGTGTTCAGCTTTACTGGCTTCGGCAGACAGGATTTTCCCGGGTTGATGTATTATATAAAAACCGCATGCTGGCTGTGATGAGAGGGTGGAAGGAACCAGGAGATACCGTTCTCCGTAACTGAGCACCTGCAATCCTCATGACTACGCAAAAGATCATTCTTCCATCAGCGTGAAACGCCATTTACAGAACATATCTGCAGGGTGGGGATCAGGAGGTGCAAAGAGGCATTCGACGATGATCCGATCGTCAATCTCTTTTGCAAAACTGGTGAATTCCGCCCGGTGCATCTCCCTGCAGACATATTCATCAAGACCCCTTTTGAGGCGTGCTTCCTGTGTCGGGCAGGAGGGAACCGAAATGACCACTTCGCCTGGCTTCTCTTCAATCACGTAGTCAACAATGATTGCCCAGGGAAAGAGGCGGAGAGCCTGTACAAATCCCGTAAGTCCTCTCTCCGTAATATTGAAACGGCTCCTGATGTCCTTTGCCGCCATTCCAGCGACACGCCCCCAGACCTTTTCATTCAGGGATTCAGCAGAAGGCTGCCCGAACTGATCTGCTGTAAAAAGAAACCAGAATGCGTCCACTACCCGGTAATGCCAGAGAAGGAATTCAATATAGTCACGTCTCTCCTGATCGGTCATCCGGTCAAACCCCCCCAGGTTCACCGTTTCACCGCCCTCGTAAAGAGAAGGCGTGGCAGGAATAAACCATGATCAGTTGATCCACCCCTTCCGGACCCACTCCTTATACTCATCGGGTCTCCATTCACGGTTCTGCTCGACGATCCGGGCAAAAAAAGACCGGTTTTCCTCGATGATACTGGCCTGTCCGGGAAACTTCTCCTGCATCCTGATAGCCCCGGCAAGTCTCGCTCCGAGCTTCAGGGCTTTTTCCTCTTCCCGATAGATGGCTTCCGGATCATCCTCTATTGCCACGCTGATTCCTTTGAGGGCAAGGATTCCGAGGTAATTGAAGACATGGTTCAGGTACAATACAACGTCCTCTCCACCAGAACTCCAGGTAGTCGTCACCGCACAGCCGTATTTTCCTGACAGCGTCTGGTAATGTATTGCATCAGCCAGCCGGTCAATGAAAACCTTCATCTGGCCGGTGACATTATCGATATAAACCGGTGAGCCGAGCACAATTCCATCCGCAGCAATCATTCTCTCGTAGAGGAGGAAAAAGTCGTCGTTATATACGCACTGGCCGGTCAGGGAGCAGCTCTCGCAGGCATTGCATGCCTCGATCCGGAGCGAGGCCAGATCCATGAGCTCTGTTGTTGCCCCTGTTGCCTCGGCCCCTTCAAGAACCCACTGGACGAGCATGCGTGTGCGGCTTTTTGCCCCACGCGGGCTGCCATGGATACCGAGTATCTTCAGTTCTTTTCTCTCCCGGTCCATTCCAAGGACCCGGGCAGTGACCGCTCCTCCTTCCATGATGGTTCCCGTATTTTATACTGCTCCGGGGTCATCCTGCCAGAGCCCGGACAGGTTTCCTTCGGTGTCGCTACAGATAGCCAGATACCCAAATCCCGGGACGCTCATCTTTGGAACAACAACAAAACCCCCGAGTTGTTTCACCCGTGCAGCATAATCATCGATTGCAGGAATACCGAGGTAGTTCAGGATCCGCTGGTCAGGGCTCCGCCGTTTTCCCAGTCCCCCTCCGATGGATGGTGTTCCATCCAGTCCTTGGGTCTCTATCAGGTAGTAATCAGGAAAACCGGGTGGTGCAATGAAGTTCCATAAAAAGAGCCCTGAATAAAATTCTCTCGCCCTTGAAGGATCATCTGCCGGGACATCAAAGTGAACAATTGTCGGCATGCAGGAATCACGAATTGATACTGATCCGGATCTGGCAATATGTTTTTCCCCAGCTATCAGGTTACGTTCTTCCATGTCCGATCCAGGTCACAAAAAAAAGAAGGTATCCTGACTGGTTCCCTATGGTTTATTATTGATCAGCCCTCTTTTCAGGCTTCTTTCCTATGGCGGCACAATAGATAACAAACTCTTCCCGGATGTCGAGACCCAGCAGTTCTGCCATAAGTTCGTCATCAAAAGCCCCGATTGCACAGGTACCGCATCCTACCTGGTCTGCAGCAAGGTAAAGGTTCTGGCAGACATGACCGGCATCAAGGTGAACAAGCCGGTATGCCCGTTCGGAATATCTCCAGGACATCCTGTAGATGATTGTTGACCAGAGGAAGGTGACCGCTGAAGAGCGGACAAACGCCTGGCCGAGACAGGCAGCCATCACTCTGTCAGTGATTCCGGTGGTGCTGTCGATCTCCACAAGGGAATGGGAAAAGGGGATATAGCGGTACAGGCCCACGGGAATTTTTTCAACCCTGTTAATGAGCAGGTAGGTTTCAAGAGCATGGCGCCCCCCTGCCGACGGGACATTCCTCAGTGTGTAATAGGGATCCACAACCTGTACAATTCCCTGGGTGCACCAGAGAAGATAGGCAAGTTCTTCGAATCTGAGAGGATCATTCCGGTAATGACGAAGTGACCGTCTCTCTTCGATGGCCTTACGAAGATCCAGAGGCGGGACTGAGATCTCCCCCGGTTTAGGGAGTGGCATGTACCGGGCACCTGCAGGAACAGGTTTTGAGAGTGGCGGAGCTGCTTTTTTCAGGTTCTGATCTGATGGAGAAAGGTGTTCGTACCGTGTCAGCTCCATGAAGGTCATGCCGGTCTGCTGCATAGCGAGTGATGAGAAGTCCCCTGATATAAAAA
>JAJRBV010000151.1 GCA_028679275.1 Methanoregulaceae archaeon | reverse complement strand
GGGACATACCCTGTCCCTGCTCCGGCGACCCTGTCTATTCTCAGGGAGTCAGGGCTCCCGGTGCGGTTCGGAACTGCCGAAGACGGCGAGCTCTGTACCCCGACAGGTGCTGCCCTCCTCTCTGAATTTTCATCAGGACATTCGCTCGGGAATCGTGCCTGTTCCGTGGTCTGTTCAGGATACGGCGCCGGCACCAGAAATCCGCCCACTATCCCGAATGTCCTTCGTGCCATGATTGTCGAGTATTCTGACGAAGCGGAGCCTGATGATGTTGACCTTCTCGAGACGAATGTCGATGATGTCAGCGCCGAGATCCTTGCCTACACTATCTCACGACTTATGGATGAAGGGGCATATGATGTCAGTGCTGTCCCCTGCACCATGAAGAAAGGCCGGCCCGGGCACATTGTCCGGGTGGTCTCTGCTTCCGGAGAAGGGAAGCGACTTGCAGCAGTGATGGCTGAAGAGCTTGGGACCCTTGGTGTACGATCCATTCCGGCTGTCCACCGTTTTACTGCAGAGCGGTCTATCCGCGAGATACCGGTGACCATCCAGGGCAGGGAAAGGAATATCCGGGTAAAATGTGGTCTGCTGCAGGGAAGAGTCTTCTCGATCAAGGCAGAGTATGAGGAGGTCAGTGCCTGGGCACGGGAACTCCGGATACCTGCACGGACCGTGGCAAGGATAACCGAATCCCAGGCCTGGGATTATATCGGGAAGTCAGTGGAATGACCTCTGCAAGGCTTAATACAGGGGAGGACGCTTTCGATGATCTCCTCGGAGGAGGGCTTGAACCCCGTGTGATCACTCAGATTTACGGAGGGCCTGCCAGTGGCAAGAGTGTCCTCTGCGTCCTTGCCTCTGTAGCTTGCCTGAGAACAGAAAAGGGTGTCATCTTTATCGATACCGAAGGATTCTCAGTCGAACGTTTCCGTCAGGTTGCCGGGGCAGATGCCGGGCATCTCGCAGAGCACCTGTACCTGTACGAACCCCATGACTTCGACCACCAGGGCATCATGATCGCCGGACTGGATCGGATTCTCTCCCGTGGAGGGATCGGCCTTATCGTGGTGGACTCAGCGACAGGGCTTTACCGGACCACGCTCGAAAAAGGGCCCGAAGCCATGCAGCACCTTTCCAGGCAGATGGTAAAGCTCCTGGGCTTTGCAAAGAGGTATGAGATACCGGTTCTCATCACGAACCAGGTCTATATGGATGTCCAGAAGAACGTTTTCGTTGGCCTTGGGGGGACAGCCCTTGCACATATCTCAAAGGCTATCGTCCGGATCGATATGGTAAACGGGCACCGGAAGGCTACTCTCGAGAAGCACCGGTCGCTGGCACCCGGGAGAAGTTTCGAGTTTGATATCGTGGAGACAGGAATTGTTGTCAGGAACAGGGATACCGTATGAAAGATCGAAAAATTGGCGGGCCTGTGACGGGGATTGTTTTGGGCACTGGTTTTCTTCTCCTTTTCCTGGCCATTTCAGGATGTATAACGGTCGATAATCCGGATACGAACACCAGGGATGTATGGCAGACGACTCTGCTGACTGATGTCCGGTCAGGCACACAGTTCAGAATCTCAGATATACAGGACAGACCCGTCCTCATCCAGGCCTTCACTCTCACCTGCCCAATCTGCAGGCAGCAGCAGGCCGAGATCTCGAAGCTCCACGCATCAGATGAAGTTCCTTTTGTGATGATCGGGCTTGATATTGATCCAAACGGAGATGCAGCTTCCCTTCGCGACTATACCCTTCACTATGGATACTACGGCCTCTATGCCCGCTCAACTCCGGAACTTACCGGGTCGCTTGTCGACCAGTTCGGGATGCTCGTGCTCTCTCCTGCCCAGGCTCCCCTCATTCTGGTGTGTCCTGACGGAACAGCACGAATCCTTAGTCCCGGTGTCAAGAATGCAGAGGATCTACAGAAGGTGCTGATCGAAGGCTGCCCGGCATGACCCTGTCCAATCTGGCGGTGGCGTTCATTGCAGGGCTGCTATCCCCTCTCGGGGCTGCCTGTGTCCTTCCTCTCTATCCGGGTTACCTCTCATTTCTGGCGACACAGGCCGGTGAAGTCCGTGGAACCCATGCACGAATCCTTCTCGGTATGACCGCAGGAACCGGGATCCTGGCAGCAATGCTTGGATTCGGCCTCCTTGTCGGGGTAATCTTCTCCCTGCCGATAGGGGGAGTGCTCTCAGTTGTTTCACCGGTAGCATACGCAATCCTTGGAGGTATCGGGATACTTCTTATCCTGGGGGCAGCGGGGCCTGCTCTTCCTGTCCGGATGCCCGATCTACTGAACGGGAGATCAGCTTATAGTGGAGCATTTATTTTTGGACTGTTCTTCGGGGTCCTGATCCTGCCCTGCAATGCAGGGCCGGTCACGGTACTCCTCGCCCTGAGCACCAGTGCCGCTGATTTCGCATCGAACATGGCAAATTTCCTTGTATACGGGGCAGGGATGGCAATCCCTCTCGTTGTCCTGTCTGCACTTTCCGCCTACCAGGGCAACCGGATCACTCAAACCCTTGCCGCCCGGAAACGATGGATCAACGTTGCCACAGGTATCCTGATGATCATTGTAGCCGCTTACTACCTTCTGGTTGTTTTCAGAATACAGGGGTGAGAGTTCCCAACGCTGATCGCTTCTTTTTTAAAAAGGAAGCCCATTCAGAACGAGATGGTTCCCTTGTAGACCGTCTCAGCTGGACCTTCCATCAGGGTCTTCTCACCAAGGGTGATAACGAGCGGCCCACCCCGGGTCTCCACATGGACTTTTGTCCCAGTGTATCCGAGGTGATGGGCAACCGCAGCAGACGCTGTTGCACCGGTCCCGCAGGAGAGCGTCTCATCCTCCACTCCCCGTTCAAACGTCCGTATACTGAGGCGATCCCCGGCCTCCCGGATGACGATATTCACATTCGCACCTTCCGGAAATGTCTCGTGGCGACGAATAACCGGCCCGATTTCGGCCAGGGGAAAGGAGTCCAGGTCGTCAGAAAAAATCACTGCATGGGGAACACCAGTATTCACCGCATACACCTCGTATCCCTGAATCGTTTCCCTGTACTCTCCTTCACCGCTTGCCGGGATGTCAGCCCGCATGAAACGTGGTTCCGGCATCCCGATCGTTGCCATGAAGTTGTCATCCTCGTATCCCATCTCGACTCCGATAATCCCGGCCCTGGTCTCTACGGCGCAGGTCTTCCCGACATATCCTGCATCAAACGCATGTTTTACAAAACACCGGATTCCGTTACCGCACATCGGGGCCTCGCTCTCATCAGGCTGAAACAGGCGCATCGCCAGATCAGCCGAGC
>JAJRBV010000142.1 GCA_028679275.1 Methanoregulaceae archaeon | reverse complement strand
CGAATTTCCGTCAATCGTGATAAGGGATCCCTCTCTCAGTTCATGGCCACTGAGGCGGCACCGTTTCCTTGCCGTGTCAATCTCGAGACCCTCACACTGGACCACACAGATCTTACCCATCTGCCTGGCCACAACCGCTGCGTGGGATGTCCGGGCACCCCGCATGGTAAGGAGGCCGCATGCAGCAGAAATGCCGGGAAGATCGTCAGGAGAAGCTGTCTCCCTGACAAGGATAACGGGATTCCCCTCCCCAGCCTCCCGCTCGGCACGTTCCCCGGATAATGCGATCATCCCCGATGCCACACCCCCTGAAGCCGGGATTCCCACAGCGACTGGGTAGTCTCCCGGCTTTACTGTCTGCACCCTGATGGCATCAAGATCCACCTCCCTGAGCATCCAGATTACATCTGAGGGGGCTATGATCCCTTCCTGGCATAGCGAAACTGCTATTTTCAGTGCTGCATACGGGGATCGCTTCCCGGACCGTGTCTGCAGAACAGAGAGTCTTCCTTCCTCCACCGTGAATTCGAGATCCTGCATATCCCGGTAATGAAGCTCAAGTCTCTTTCCAATATCCAAAAGGGAATCGAAGACTTCAGGCATCGCCCTGGCGAACTCCTGCTGGGTTGCAGCTGACTGTTCCCCTGATACCACGTCCTCACCCTGGGCTCCGAACTTGAAATCGATGAGAAGATCTCCCGAGCCTAACCATGGATTTCTTGTAAAGGCCACCCCTGCGCCGGAACGAGCCCCCATGTTCCCGAACACCATCATCTGGACGGTCACTGCCGTCCCCCTTACCTCTTTGAGCAGGTTCATCCTGCGAAACGATTCAGCACGGGGATTGGTCCATGAACGGATGACCCCCTCTGCAGCGCATACCAGCTGTTCCTGCACATCGGATGGAAAACGTCTGCCGGTCCCGGACGTGAAGATCCGCTCATACTGGAGTGCCAGATCTTTCAGACTGCGGGAATTGAGTTCTATCGGATCGGCAACACCCTCCGCATCGAGGAGGGTCCGCAGTGCCATATGATAGGGCTGGAGATCCTGCCTGAAGATGACCCGTGCAAATTCTGCAATAAATCTCCGGTAGGTATCCCAGGCAAACCGGGGATTACCGGAGAGAAAGATGAGTCCCCGCAGGGTCTCCCTGTTCAAACCGACATTCAGTATGGTATCCATCACCCCGGGCATAGAGACCGGGGCTCCTGATCGTACCGAGACGAGAAGGGGGCGGCGAATTCCGCCGAACACGGAACCGCTTGCCTTTTCAATAAACTCAATCCCGCCTTTCAGCAGGGTGGAAAAATCATCAGGAATTTTCCGGTTATTCCTGTAATATTCCTCACAGACCGAGACCGATAGCGAAAACCCGGGCGGGACTGGGACACCCATGAGTGCCATTGTCGCAAGGCTGGCCGCCTTATTTCCGAACTCGGAGGGATGCACCTCATCCCGCATCCCGGCCCCGAACCTGATCATCCGCTGCCCTGATTTCACCCCGTCACTCTCCCTTTAACGGTTCATTCCCTCAAGGATCCGATCCCTGATAATATAGACCGATTTCATGAGGGAGTTTGTGGATTCCTCGATCATCCGTGCAATTTCAAAAAAAATCATCATCTCCCGGTAATCAGTGGATTCCGTAAGGATGCTCTTTTCAGATCGGCGCAGTGCATCATCGCATTCACGCTCAAACCCGATGACCCGGTCAACCGCCTGCAAAAAATCCTGCATCTCGTCACGGGTATAACCCCGGTGAATATACTGGGAAGCCATGAGTGCTTTCAAAAATTCCTGGCTGCTCTTAACCGCTATCTCAGCCAGGCCTGCCATCTCCCCGGTCAGCTTCCTTGATGAGGTGACCTTCGGGATGAGGGTTGCCAGAAAGATGGCCTCTTCGAGAAAATCGAGAGTGTCATCCGCAACATTGATCAGATCCGCATAAAATCTCGCCGCTTCGATTCGCCGGGAGAGACCACGGACCTTGATCACGAGAGCGTCTGCCTCGCTCTCCCACTGTTTCGCCCGCACGGCACTCCGGGCGATATAATCCCCGTTTCCTCCCCGCTCAATCACAAGGAGAGAGTCCCGCAGGACGGTGGCCACATCGATCGTGAGGGTGGCATGTTCCTCGCAGATATCCATGAGGTTCTCATGGGCGGTCCGGAAATAGCGGAGGAGTTCGGCCTTTATCTCATCCTGGAGCAGGAGGCGTGAATGCCCGGCACGAAGACCTGTCGATGCTGTCTTTAACACCCATTCAAAATATTCGACCGTCTTTTCCTTCCCGAGGATCTGGTGGAGAGGTTCTCCGTAACGGAGGGGAACCCTGGAAGCGAGCTCAAGCGCCTCGTAAATGATCTTCTCTCCGCCCAGGAGGAGGAATGCCATGTGGCCGTAATCATTGTCCGCGGCCCATCTGAGAACTGCGGCTGCATCCCTGCTTTGGAGGAATGTCCTGAGACGTTTCCTTGCCCGGTTCCAGTCTATGAGAAAAACAATCCGGGAACCAAGAAAGGTCAGGAACTTTTCAAGTTCTCCCTGGTTTCCAGCCTCATACCTGCCTAAAGCGAGGTGGTAGATCTTCGCCTCGAACTGGTCACCGCCTTTCTTCGAGAGGGTGTCCTCCCAGACTATCCCCTGCGATTCAAACAGACCCTGGAAAAACTGGAGCCGGGGCATATGGATATCGGTATATATCACCGATACCACGAGTCCTTCCACATTTACCACAAGAACATGGGCATCAGTCATGCCGATATCATTCTGGATGACCAGTTTCTTCCCGTTCCTCGTAGCCGTGGTTCCAAGCCCCGGGTGGTCAAACTTCAGCGGAGCAGTCCTCTTAATGCCTGCCATGAATGCCGATACGGTATTCCTGTCTTCGTCGGCAAGGAGATAGGTCATCGCCCCTTCAATGACCTCGCTTGCGAGATCACCCTGGAGGGCATTCAGGGCCTTATGGAGATCCATCACCAGCAGGTGGATGCTGTCTTTTGATCCTTCATTTCCCGCAGTAATCCGCTGGATGATTCCATCCTCAATAATATCACTCTCGCCAGCCGGGATCTCGGCAAGAAGGG
>JAJRBV010000095.1 GCA_028679275.1 Methanoregulaceae archaeon | reverse complement strand
CATACTGGGAGAGAGCATGAGCGAGGGAATGGGCGGTTCTGCCATAACGGAGGTCGCCAAGGAGCCCGACTTTTATTCCGTCAAGTGGCATGGATTGCCGGATGGTGTAGAGGTCAAGGAGGGTCTGGGAGGGATGCTGGCCGGCACCATCTCCCGCATTGATGACCGGAACCGATGAAAATTCACTGGCGAGGCGTGCAGCGCCCTCTTTGGGGTGACGGAGAACAATGGCATCGGCATATCCGCTTACCACGCGAATGGTATCGGCCAGTGTCTCGCCTTTTGCCATCGAACTTGCCTCAACACTGTCAACTCCGATAGAAGTGCCGCCAAGCCTTGCCATCGCGGCATCAAATGACATCCGGGTCCGGGTACTGGGTTCAAAGAAGAGGAGTGCAAGAATCTTACCTTTCATTGCACTGTCATTGTACTGGTTTGCTTGAATAAGCGCAGCTTTATCGAGAAGGCAGTCGATTTCCGGTCGCTTCAGGTCACGTATCGAGATGATATGGTTCATGGCAACCCCCCGGGTCTGTCAGGAGGACTCCGGCCACAATATTCCGGCGCACCCCCTGACCGGATTCCAGCGTTATAGAAGGTTGGCTCTGTACCTTTTTGAGACTATTGCATAAAATTCCCTGCGTAACAGTTCAGAGGAATGCCCTGCTGACAGGGTTAACCCTTGAGTTCCGTGTCAGAAAAAGGTTCCAGGCCCCGTGTTTTTTATTGAATCTGACAAGCGCATCGCTTATCTCGAGTATGCTTGAGTAGGGGAGATTGAGAAGTTCCTGGTTTTCCGGAGATATGTGAAAATGTGGCAGGATGGCATAGACAGGCTGCCGGGAGGTGCCGTCACAGATCAGGAAGACATGTGTTCCCGTATCACCAATATCCCCCGACATCAGTGCCCCTGCTACGTTTACCCGCCGTCCCAGTCTGCCCTTCAGGGATGACAGGGGAATGAACGGGGAATCCCTGTCAGGGGTATAGCAGTGACGCCTCTTCGTATCCTTGACGAGCACTGCATAACTGAACTTGATGTCAGTATTCAGAAACCGGAAGGCATCGTGGTTACCGGCAAGGGCGGTCATGAGGCGGGTGGGATATATTGGTGGCTTTTGTGTGAAACTCCAGCAGCGTTCCGCTGCGCACCGGTCTTTCCATATGCAGGTACACGGGCTGTGTACATGAAGATCGTGACCAGACGCAGCCTGAACCATCTTCCTGAGTTCAGTAGCGTTCCGGAGTTCAGCTGGCTCAAGGACAATCATGCACCCTTCAGGTGCAAGAAGCCCGGAAAGACTCTTCAGGTACCCGGCCCGGCTTTCAGGGCTCTCCTGTACAAGTTCATTGGTCACATTCTGGATAACCATGAGATCAATGGCAGACGGAAGGAGAAGGGCACCTGCATCACGCAGATCCCCGGATACTGCCGGATAAGCGGTGATACGCGGTTCATCACCGATGAAACGGGTCACGAGGAACCGGTAGGCCTCTAGGAATTCTTCCGATCGTTCCAGTGCAAAGAGTTCTGCCGAGAATTCCGGAATATCACGGGCACATGCCGATATAGCAAGCGGTACAACTCCGGGACCGGAGCCAACATCAAGGATCCTTGCATGGTTCGGAATGAGGCCGTCTTTTATAAGCATCAGGAATGCGTGCTGGAACTGAGAAAAATAGACCGGGGCATGGTAGGCCAGGTATGCGATAACTGCATATCCTTTCCGGTACCCGATCCTCCTGGGCTCCCCCTCTTTCCAGTACTGCCCTTTCTGTTGCATAATCGCACTTCTGATTTTCCGGAGGACATCCGGATCGTTCCAGGGTTTGCCGGTTTTATGCCCGATATACTGCTCTGTCAGGTCCTGCAGTGTGGCAAGTTCCCGTTTGGTGCCCACCTGAGCGGTGAGTGCACGAGCACGATAATCGGAGAGGGAGAGATGAGGTTTTCGGAGTATCCGGAATATCTGATAGTCCCTGGAAGACCCGCGCCATCCAAGGGAAAGCTTCGAGAATATTGGAAGAAGCGATATAAGGAGGGGAGTAAGTTCCTCGGAAGGACAGCAGCTGTCCCTGAATTCGCTGAGGGAAAACTGTTTGCGGGCTCCTGCATAGGATTCAAGAATCTTTTGAATCGTATCGGCAGCCATGAAGATTGATTGGCTCTGTGCGGGATTATCCTTTGCGGGTATGGCCGGCCATCCGGCTCGTTGAGAATTCTCCCGGCGTTGCTGTATCAATAAGGAACTATTATGGGATAACTTGCCTACTCCTCCTCAGGTTCTGGAGGAAGAATGGAACCAAAACAGATGCTCTCAGAGGCTGAAGGGTACCGTATTCTTGGAGATTCCGGAATTCCGGTGCCGGATCATGAAGTAGTCAGCGATATCCGGGAAGCCACAGCAGCAGCAGCACGGATCGGGTATCCCGTGGTGCTGAAAGTAGTCTCTCCGGCAATTATCCATAAAAGTGATGCCGGTGGTGTGAGGACCGGAATTGATACCCCCGACAGGCTGGCAGAGGCATACAGCAGCATTGTTGAGAGCATCAAAAATAATTATCCCGATGCCCCGATAACAGGGATCATCATTGAAAAGGAACTACCCCCGGGACTTGAACTATTTATTGGCGGAAAGACCGATCCGGCATTCGGGCGGGTGATTTCATGTGGGCTTGGAGGGACAACGATAGAACTGTTCCGTGATTTCTCACTCCGTGTCCTCCCCGTAAGCCGCGGTCAGCTCGAACGCATGGTGCAGGAGCTGCAGAGTTATCCCCTCATCAGAGGATACCGGGGGAAGCCCGCTCTTGATGAAGGGCAATTGATCACCTGCCTTGAAAATGCTGTCAGGATGTTCGAAGAGGGGAAGATTACCGAGTTTGATATCAATCCGCTCATCCTGTACGAGCATGGGGCATGTGCTGTCGATGCCAGGATATACAGGGGAACATCTGATATATGTATTCCCCGGGCAGAATTGGCATCAGATCCTGACCTGTTCCATCCGAAATCCATCGCAGTCGTCGGTGCATCTGCCGACCCGAAAAAGATAGGGTATGCGATCTTCAGGAACCTGCTTTCCTTCCCGGGAATTCTTTACCCGGTAAATCCGAACCATGATGAGGTGCTCGGGCGGCAGGCATATCGCTGCATTGCAGATATTCCGGGAGAGGTCGATACTGCCGTGATAGCGGTACCTTCAGCCCTTGTTCCCGGGGTCATGGAGGAACTTGCGGCACATGGAACGCGACTTGCCATCGTCATATCATCCGGTTTCAGGGAGATGGGAAGAGAAGGTCGTGAGCGGGAAGAGAAAATCCTTGATACAGCCCGGAAT
>JAJRBV010000085.1 GCA_028679275.1 Methanoregulaceae archaeon | reverse complement strand
GATATCCTTCAGTACCTCTTTTTCGCCAAAGTTCATCACCACATGGTCAAAATCGATCATGATCTCACCGCTCCTGGACAAGGAAGAGTACTCCGGTCACCATCATGGCGATGGCAAGGAGGATGATCCCAAGCGCAATAGAGAATGAGAGGTTGCCCATCGATGTCTCGAGGGCGATAGCGGTGGTAAGGACCCGGGTGTAGCCCCGGATATTGCCACCAATCATCATCGCTGCCCCGACTTCTGAGATCGCCCGGCCGAAACCGAGAATAACCCCGCCAAGTATGGCAAACCGGGCTTCCTTGACAATGGTGATTACAGTCTGGGTCTCGGTGGCGCCAAGCGATATCACGGTATCCTGTTTTGTCCGGCTTACCCCGGAAAGTGCGATCAGGGTCATGCCGATCATCAGGGGAATGATGAGCACGATCTGGCCGATGATCATGCCGGTGGGGGTGAACATCAGGCCGAGGAATCCGAACGGGCCGGAGCGGGAGAGGAGGAGAAAGACGAGCAGGCCGGCAAGTACTGTCGGGAGTGCATAGAGGGTCTGGATGATGGTGACAAGTCCCCTCTTCCCGCCAAACTCTTTGAAGTGAATGAACCCTCCGATGGGTATTGCAATCAGGGAACCTATAAGAGTTGCTGTGAGTGAAATAAGGAGGGACCTTACGGTGATCTCGAGAACCTCTTCATCGAGTGAGACGATCAGCTGGATTGCCTGGATGACTCCTTCAACGATTTCGCTCATCAGGGACACTCCAAATAATTCAATAGGCCAGATTTTGGCCATGTTTCAGATAAAACACCTGATTCAGCCGTGCTCTCATGATGAAGAGCGTGTGCAGGACACCTGGGTGACAGGCACATTCAATAATAACTAATTGGATTATCGGGGAATATTAATGATATCTGCTTACCTGCTGGTTCATCAACTGGTATAACAAAAGGTTCATAGCCCTGCCCTCTTCAGGAGGTCTGCATAGACATTCGGGCCAAGAATTGCCTCCCCTTCGGCAGCAAAGCGCTCTCTCATCAAGCTAAGGTATCGCGCGGTCCCTGCGGGGGTGGTCATGATCCCGACACGTTCCGCACGGGTGACAAGTTCTTCCTGTTCCATCATGGCAAAATACGGAAGTACGTAGTAATGGGGTACGTCGAGGAACTCGGCAAGTCTCCGGGTTGTGGGCAGCCTGATTCGGATCCCTTTATCCGAGAAAATCACCGATATTTCATGCTCTTCAAAGAGCTGGATGCGGAGCACGGCATCATAAATGATATCGATTGAGAGTGTTGCCATCCGGGACCTGTAGTGTACTGATTGTCATCTGCAGAGAAAAAGAATAGGGTAATATTCCAGCGTCTTTGGATTAGACCTGTTCTATGAACTAATCCGCTCCTCATCCAAATTCTTATCAGAAACGAATATAACCATTTTTTGAAAAATAGGTTAATTTTACTATCATGACGGTCTGCAGCTATGAATGAAAAAATCAGTGTTTCTGTTTTTCCTTCTCTTCATCAGGGATCTCTTCGAAGTAAACGACCTCGGCCCCGACATCCTTGGCAATCTGCTCAATCTCGAACTTCCTGAAATGAGTCAGCTCGATCTGGACGTTTCCGCCCGTGACCGCGACGATCCTGAACATCGGCTGCTTGACCCCTTCGCGGACCTTCATCCGCTCCCTGACATAGATCTTCATTTTCATGGTTATTCCCCGTTCCAGGAATGGTAAACAGAACATCTGATATACCAACTGGTTTACAGTATATTGTATTAACCATTAACGATATAAAGCTATGGGAGACTGCATGAAACGGGACCGGTTTGAAGTAGCCAACAAGCTCCAGGGAGAGTCACTCGTAAGGAAGGGATTACTCAGGGCTTATGAGGGGAGACCTCAGCTTCGCATGATGCCTGAGCTGAACGTAGTGAAGATTGGCGGTCACGGGATAATCGACTACGGGAAGGAAGTACTGCTCCCTCTCCTGGCCGAGATTGGCGAACTCTCCCGGGAGAACCAGATCCTCGTGGTGACCGGTGGAGGAGTCAGGGTGCGCCATATCCTCGATGTGGGGCTTGACCTCGGGATGCCGACCGGTGTCCTCGCTGAGCTTTCCGGCAAGATCAGCGAGCAGAACGCGATCATGGTATCGATCCTGCTCTCCCCGTACCATGGCACCCGGATCCATACTGCAGACCTGCTCGAACTTCCGATGCTGATGAACCTGGGGGTTCTCCCGGTTATTCATGGTACACCGCCTTATGGTCTTTATGAGCAGCCGGCACATGTCGGTTCAATCCCGCCTCACCGCACCGATACCGGAGCGTTTCTTGCCGCAGAGGTGCTCGGTGCAAAGAACCTGATACTCGTGAAGAACGTGGATGGCCTCTTCACAGGGAATCCCTTTACCGATAAGGGTGCGGTCTGCATCCCGGATATTACGGCATCAGAACTCCTCGCAATGGAGATGGAGGACATGGTTCTCGAACCGAAAGTGGTCGAGCTCATGCTGGATGCAAAGCATGTGCACGAAGTGAAGATCATAAACGGCCATGAGCCTGGCAATATCCGGCGTGTTCTCGCGGGAGAACGGATTGGTACCGTGATCCGTGCAGAATAAGCGCCACGGGAAACTGACAGGACGCCATGCCCTCAAACACCAGGCCGCCTCTCAGGTTTGGTATCGGTGAACTTGCCGGCAGCCTTGGAGATTTCGGGACCATCCTTCCTCTTTCGCTCGCCCTTGCTGCTACCGGGGCCGTCGGGATAGGGCCGGTTCTCTTCTTTCTCGGTATCTGGTTCATCATAACCGGGTATTACTACCGGTATCCTGTACCGATCGAACCAATGAAGGTCATTGCCGTCATTGCGGTATCAGCCGGGATGTCGGGAGGGGAGATCGCTGCTGCCGGGCTCATCCTTGGCGTGATCTTCTTCCTGTTCGGGTTTACCAATATTCTCGAATATCTTTCACAATATATCCCGGAATCCGTGGTAAGGGGTAT
>JAJRBV010000150.1 GCA_028679275.1 Methanoregulaceae archaeon | reverse complement strand
ACTTGACAATGTTCTTGACCTTCTTTCCGGTGTGATAAAACAGGGAGGGACCATTCATTTCTATACATTCAAGTCAGGGCAGGAGATCGAACCTCTGCAGGAGATGTTCAGGGACAGGGGCTTCACTGCCGGTTCCTGGTACCGGTGCGGGTATGTTGCCCCCGGGATCGGCAGGTATGTCTTTGACCTGGAGAAGGACTGATTGGGGGGATGGCTGGATATACCAAGGAGAACAGAGGAACAGGTGCAACCCCGGTGTTCCCGAATACCCGTCAGAAGTTGCGGGCAGTCTGGTGCATGATGTGTTGTGTAGGGGTGGTGAAACTATCCCTTCCGGGCATCATCATCAGTCAGGGGTTTTCCACCCACCGCGACAGGCTGCCCATGCGCCGGAAGGCCTCAATCATGGGGAGATCGATCCCGGATCGCTGGGCATTCCTGAAGAACCGCCACCGGTCCCGGAGTCGCGGTCCGGTTGCCCTTCCCTTTGAAAGCAGGTAATCAAGCGTTTCACGTTCTCTCTTCATCCATCCGAACCGGGCCAGGACTTTGGATGCATACCGTTTCTCATCAGGAAAGGAATCGGCGAGGAGCCTGGCACATTCAAGCGAATAGATGATCCCTTCACCGGTGAACGGCGATACGGTCCCTATGGCCTCACCAACACCAATAATCCGCTGGGGGGTACCGTTCTCCCGTGTTCGTGACGCATAGAGGGGCGCCGAATAATAAGGGGAAGCCACCCGGATAATCCCCCTGCAGCTGCAGATCGGCGTGAAGGTAAACCGGGGAGCATGCTCTTCGTAAAACTGCTCCATGATGCTCTCGTGCTGGTCAAGACGAATCCCTCCGACCCCTATGTGATACTGGCCCTGGCCGAGAGGAAAGATCCAGAGGTAACCCAGCCCTGGGATCCGGTTCCCGTACACCCCTGCCTCAAGAGGTTCACCACAAAGGGATTCCACGAATACCCGGTGCTGCACGGTCGGCAGGACCAGGTCTGACCTGCACGGAGGCAGGAACGCCCGGCTGATCCCGGTTGCATCCACGATGATATCATAGGCATCAGCATCCTTTATTCCCAGTGACTGCTTCTGGAGGGGGAGACCGGATGCAAGATCCCTCAAAAGACGGGGCTTATTGATGGTGCAGAGCGGTGTCTTTGACACAAGTCCGACAAAATTCATGGAAACCATCGGTGTCATCAGGTAGTCATCAAACAAAAGGCCTGCTTTTGCAAGGTAGTTTCCTATCCCGACCGGTGCACCCCACCCGCAGGAACGGCACCGGCAGGTGGTTTCGTGCTCCATGCCGTCAAAAAGGTCAGGATTGATTCCCTTTTCCTGAAGAAGACGGGCGAGGTAGGTTCCTGCAATCCCTGCCCCGGCAATCGCGACGTTCAAACGATCCCTCCCCCGATGACCAGGATGATCGAGATGGCTACCGCATGGACCATTGATGCTCCGACCTGCTGCAGCACCAGCTTGTTTGCGTTCTTCTCAAAATCCGGGAAGACCGAATACATGGCACGGGTGCAAAGCTGGTCGATCTCAGCCCCGAGAACGGTATTGATTGCAGCAAAGATCGCGGTGGTAAGGCAGAGGAAATATGCAAGATCTATGCTTCCGAGTATCCGGGTCAGCGGGAGGATCATGATCACCGATATCAGCATGGTCATTATCCCGTAAATAGTGGCGTGTGGTGCTTTTGGATACCCGACCGATGTGGTACGTTTCCCCCCCATTTGATCGGAACCGGTATCCCGGCGCATCATTGAGACCCCGAAACATGTCACCGTCATCCCGTGCATGAGAGAGAGGACGAATGCAAGGAGCGAGAAGATGCCGGTAGCAGCGTATACGATGGCGATGGTTACCCCAACGACGAGCCAGGGAAAGATGTACCACTCGGTGAATGGCCGGTACCCCAGTGCAATCCGCGGGTGGTTATACCCGTAATCGAAACAAAATCCAGCCAGCACCAGGATCGGCATCCATATCCTGTAGACGGTCAGGTATGCGGTGAGAATCACCACGGCAATCGTGATGATGAAAGACATTGTTTTGTATTCGCTGATTGTCGCCCACCCGTACACAAGGGGGCGGTCACGTCCGGTCTCCCTGCTCTTCTCGTGCCGGTCGATCTCGAGATCGGTGATATCGTTCCAGATATGGGCATCGACATGAACAAGGAATGCGGCAAAAGCAGCAACAAGGAAAAGACTCCATTCTGCCTCCCAAAAGCCGGTCTCCCAGAGCGTGACGGCAAAACCGATGAGCACGGCACATCCGGTAAAGGGGGTGAGGCCTTCGATCCGCAGAATATGGAGCAGTGTCTGAAATTTCATATGCCGATCCCTGGTTGCTGTTATGGTTCCCGCCGTTTGGTTGATCCCAGGTCCCTGATGATATCCTGGAGGTACCAGATGTTAAGAACCACTCGTCCATAAAAAATCTCTGCAGCCCTGCAGCTGTCCCGGGTCCTTATCTGCATGAGATATTACCCGAATCGAGTTCCACCGCTTACCTGATTGTCATGTATTTCCAGAGTCATAGCAGGGGTCCTCTTCCCCTCCTCCATAACCCGGATCACTGGAGGCAAATCATTCCTGGAACTGTGCTCCTAAAAAAATTTTTCAAGGGGAAAGATTCATACCCTGGGAACCTGTTCGTTCAGTATGGTATCACCGCAATGCTGCCCGATAAAATTCGGGACAGTTGTCAATAATGAAGGGATGGTCATTGAAGTCCCCTGCAGTGGTAAGGACTGTGCATGGTTTTTCGGGGGAGGGTGTTCGATCAGGATTATTGCACGGGAACTGAGCAACAGCCGGAATAACAAATACCATGAGAGAATGTCAGCAGATTGATTTCAACGTCAAGCCAGAGATACCGACTCTTTCGTGATCCTCCCCAGGGTCACTTTTTGGAGAACACGCGTCCTGTTTCCGGTTCAGGGACGAAAGAAAAGAACCCGGTATCTACCTTGCCTTCAGTTTAATCCGGTAAAAGAGGCCGCTATAGGGAACTTTCTGATGGGATGTCCGCTGGACGAGGAATGGTGAATGAGCCATTGACTGGGCCCGCTCGAGGAATTTTGCTACAGAATATCCGTCTGCATTGATCTCACAGGTCCTGATGATGTCATTGACCTGTCCGGAAAGTACCTTGCCGGTCCTGAGATAGGAAAAGAGCGAATCGGCAATCTCCCATTGTTTGTGTCGCACTTCACTCTTCTGCATAGGCTACTCTTGTTCGTCATAGTAGTCATACCTATGGATGATGCAATCGATTGGTCCGGCAATAAGGAAAGGCTGGCAATGAACCTGCATTTCTTCCGTGGATGGTAAAATATCCTTGTTCCACTCGTAACAATTTCACGGTTCACCCCTGATTTTCTGTACCCATCTTTATATTACAGATGAATCCATCATTGTCCTGGTGAAAACCGGTATGGCTGAAATGAAGAAATTCTTCTGGATCGGGGCAGGAATCGGGGCTGTCATTATCATCATCATCGATCTGCTCGTGCCGTTCCTGGGCCCCCTCCTCGGTGGATTCGTGGCCGGATTCGTTGCGAAAGGGGATGTCATGAATGCAGGGAAAGCGGGGTTCGTGGCCGGAATACTGGCAACCATGGTCATCGCCCTTGTCATCGTCGCAGGAATGCTGTCGCCCCCGATAGCAGGATACCTTCCCCAGGCGAGCACCGGCTACTTCCTCTTCATCACCCTCACTCTCTATCTGGCACTTTTTGCATTGCTTGGCGGCCTCATTGCCGGGGCTGTCCGGAAATCATTCTAATTTTTTCTTTCACTATGAAATTTCCGAACCTTTCAGGGGGCTCTTTCCCTGCAGGCCGGGCAGCTCCCATAGTACTCAAGGTTCTTCCAGTTCCATGGGGTGAATTCACGGCAAACCCGGGGCTTGACATCATGGATCCTGCACCACGATGTTCCGTCTTCTGATCTCCGGAAGAACGGGCATTTCCGCAATGGTGTCCCGTCCGCATCCTGCCAGTACCGGATACGGGCAATTCTTTTAAGGTCATCGGTTGTCAGGTCGGTCCCGCTGATTTTTGTTCCATCGGTGAAATAGATGGATACATGCTTCAGGATCTCCTGCCGGTTCTGCTCCAGCCAGGGAACGAGGTCGTCTGCGATGCCTTTCTGGCCCCATCCCCATCGTTCACAGCAGCGTCCGCACTGGAGGCAGTCCTGTCCCGGAGTCACAGTACCATCATGGGAGCTTGGTCCCTTTTTTAATTTCCCTCGCGATGGATTGCGTCGTAGGGATTCATCCTGCTGCTCTGGTACG
>JAJRBV010000145.1 GCA_028679275.1 Methanoregulaceae archaeon | reverse complement strand
TCCTTACCGGGAACGAGGCGATCGGGCTTGGACTTTTGCAGGGAGGGCTCGACGCCTTTGTCGCTTATCCCATGACCCCCACATCAAACCTCCTCCATTTCATGGCAGGTGCCGCCCGCCAATTTCCCATTACTGTCGTGCATCCGGAAAACGAGATTGCAGTAATGCTGATGGCACTCGGTTTTGCCTATGCAGGAAAGAAGACCGCTGTCGGCACATCCGGAGGAGGGTTCTGCCTGATGACCGAAGGGTTCTCTTTTGCGGGAGCCTCAGAGATCCCGGTTGTTGTCGTGATGGGGCAGCGCACCGGCCCTTCCACCGGCCTTCCCACCTACACAGGGCAGACTGACCTCCAGTTTATCCTCCATGCGGGACAGGGTGAATTCCCGAGGCTGGTGGTAGCACCCGGGAATCCCGAGCAGGCATACGTATGGTCATCGATCGCCCTCTCCCTTGCATGGAAGTGCCAGGTCCCGGCAGTCATCCTGGCCGACAAGACTCTCTGTGAAGGCACCTACAGCCTTGATGAAAAGGCCCTGGCAGTCCCTGATACGGGCAAACCCGCACTGCCTGACCATTCCGGGGCATACCGGCGATATGCTGATACCGGAAGCGGGATCTCCCCCCTCCGGTTTCCCCCCTCCAGGGATGCAGTGATAAAGGTGAACAGCTACGCCCATGACGAGGCCGGGATTACCACCGAAAGAGCGGACATGG
The DNA here is from genome assembly GCA_028679275.1 of Methanoregulaceae archaeon. Classification (GTDB taxonomy): domain Archaea; phylum Halobacteriota; class Methanomicrobia; order Methanomicrobiales; family Methanospirillaceae; genus UBA9949. The sequence continues at coordinate 2,900 of JAJRBV010000145.1, read as the reverse complement.
TGGTGAAGATGACCGAAAAGAGGCAGAGAAAATCCGCCGCTCTTAAAAGTGAGACCGAATCCCTCGAATGTGTCCAGGAATACGGGCAGAAAGACGCTTCCACCGCAATCCTTTGCTGGGGCTCGACGCTGCCCGTCTGTCGCGAGGTGGCCGAGAGAAGGGGGATCCGGGTCATCCAGCCGATAGTGCTCTCACCCTTCCCCGAAGCGCTGCTCAAAGCCGCGCTTTCAGGTATACGTCATCTCATTGCGGTGGAAGAGAACGCTTACGGACAACTTCGCATCCTCTGCAGCCAGCATGGAATTTCCATTGATTCCCGCATTGCAAAACTGGACGGCCGTCCCTTCTCTGTCGAGGAACTGGATGGACGGCTGAAGGAGGTGCTGTAATGCCCCCAAAAAACCTGATTACCGGAGCCCAGAATACCTGGTGCCCTGGCTGCGGGAACTTTACTATCCAGTTTGCATTGAGAAATGCGATCCAGGGGTTCATTGCCGAAGGGGTTCCCCTTGAAACCATCGTGCTCGTGACCGGGATAGGGTGTCATGCAAAGATGGGTGATTATCTGGACATCAACAGTTTCTACTCGATTCATGGCCGGACCATCCCGGTCGCAACCGGGATTAAACTCGCAAATCCTGACCTGACCGTAATCTGCTGTGCCGGGGATGGTGACGCGTATGCCGAAGGGCTCGACCATCTCATCTTTGCCGCAAAGCGGAACGCTGATATCACGGTTATCATCCATAACAACCGTGTCTATGGCCTGACTACCGGACAGTACACTCCCACGTCCCCTCTCGGATTCAGAGGCAGGTCAACCCCGGAAGGAACCCCTGAGGAGCCATTCAATCCGCTCACCCTCATGCTTGCAAGCGGGGCAGGATTTGTCGCCCGGAGCACTTCTCGGAAGATGCCCCATCTTGCAGGGATCATCGGGCAGGCACTCCGTCACAAAGGATTCTCATTCATCGATGTACTCCAGATCTGTGCAACCTACTTCAACATGACGGAACTCTATGACAGGAAAGGATATGAACTGTCAGGGCATGACCCGGCCGATTTCCAGGCTGCATGCCAGAAGGCGGAAGAATGGGACTATAACAGCGACTCCCCTATCGCATTCGGGGTATTTTATCAGGAAGAGAAGACCTGTTTTGAAGAGCGGTTCAGGAGGCATCCGCCATCCCGGGGTGGAAGGGAAGAACCGATACGGGCAGTTCTTGAAAGGAAACGCTGAGGAAGGAGTAAGAAATGATCCGGTCTGACAACAGGAACGGGAGAGTACGGGAACATGAGTGAACAGAATCTCTTTGAGGATGTCAAGAAACACCTTTGCAGCTGCTCTGCGGATCTCCAGGTAACCCCCAATCTTGAAGCGATCATGAAGATGCCCATGCGTGAACTCCATGTCTCGATCCCGGTGAAGATGGATGACGGCTCCATCCGGGCGTTTTCGGGATTCCGGGTCCAGTACAACGATGCGCTCGGGCCGATGAAAGGGGGGATCCGGTTTCACCCGGACGAGACCATTGATACCATCCGGGGACTGGCTGCCCTCATGACATGGAAGTGTGCTCTCCATAACCTGCCGCTCGGGGGGGCAAAAGGCGGAGTGATCTGTAATCCGAAAAAGATGTCACGGGGGGAGATTGAGCGCCTGTCGCGTGCCTATATCCAGGCAGTCTGCCATGTTATCGGCCCTGACCGTGACATCCCGGCGCCTGATCTCTACACCGATTCTTCGGTAATGGCCTGGATGATGGATGAATACTCAAAAATCTTCCAGAAAACAGCGTTTGGTGTAATCACCGGAAAACCTGTCAGTCTCGGAGGATCCGAGGGAAGGGAAGATGCTACCGCACTGGGAGGGTGGTTTATTATCAGGGAGGCTGCAAGAGACACCGGTATCGATCTGAAGGGAGCACGGGTTGCGGTACAGGGGTTCGGGAATGTCGGCGCGAATGCAGCACTCATAGGCACGGAACTGTTCTCCTGTAAAGTGGTGGCGGTGAGTGACAGTCGTGGCGGAGTATATTCCCGGAACGGTCTTGACATCCGTGCCCTTATAGCACACAAGGAAAAGACGGGAACCGTCCTGGACTTCCAGGGTGCAGAAAATATCACCAACGATGAGCTACTCGAACGTGAAGTGGACATCCTCATCCCGGCTGCCCTTGAGAATGTAATCACCCTTGATAATGCCAGCCGCATAAAGGCAGGGCTTATTGCAGAGTTTGCAAACGGTCCCGTAAGCAGTGATGCGGATGCCCTTCTTCACGCAAGGGGGGTGCCGATCCTGCCCGACATTCTCTGCAACGGTGGAGGAGTAATCGTCTCGTATTTCGAGATGGTCCAGAACTTCAATCTTGACCATTGGGATCCTGAGGAGGTAAAGAGGAGGCTTGAAAAAAAGATGGTGGCTGCGTACAAAACGGTTCATGACCTTGCGTTCAGAAACAATGTACCGATGCGGCAGGCTGGGTATACCATTGCCGTCAGCAGGGTAATGAAAGCGATGAAATACAGGGGGTGGGGGTAAATCTCCGGAAGTGAGGTGAGCGGCTGATGGCAGATCCCGCTGCATCGTCCGATTTCTTTGCCTGGGTGATCCTCCCCCTCCTGATCTTCTTCTTCCGTATCTGCGATGTCAGCCTTGGAACGATCAGGGTTATCTTCATTGCAAAGGGGCTGAAGTATATTGCTCCCGTCATCGGTTTTTTCGAGGTGATAATCTGGCTGCTTGCTATCGGACAGGTGATGAACAATGTAACGAACGTTGCTTCATACATCGCGTACGGCGGGGGATTCGCGGCCGGGACCCTGCTCGGCATGACCGTTGAAGAGCGCCTTTCTCTCGGGACGGTAGTGGTCCGGGTGATATCAAACGAGGATACAAC
>JAJRBV010000121.1 GCA_028679275.1 Methanoregulaceae archaeon | reverse complement strand
TATAAATATATATGCTCCCCCTTCCTCTTCCACGGGTTCTGACCGTCACAAGACCCTCCCTTCGTGGAAGGCGGTTCTCTTCAGGTACATCAGTCCCGATCCGGCGGATATCGGCGATATGGGTACTCCCCGACCTTCCAGCATGGAACAATCCCTCTTCGTAGGTGAGAAGCAGGTGCTCCACGCTCTCTGCAGTTGTTGTATCGATCCGGCCGTTTTCATATCCTGCAGCTTTTACTGCGACACGAGTGATGATGGCCATCCCGTCCTCGAGAATAAGATCGTTGCTGCTGGTCGTGAATGAGCGGCTGGTGTCAGCCCAGCTGATCACCTGCTCGATCCCTGTTATCGCATCTCCGATCTTCCACCGGTCAAGCACTCCCATACCGGAAACAACCCTGCCAATGACCCCCCGGGTATTATCTGATCCGAAATCGGCTGAATGCCGCATCTTTGAGAACATGAGGTATGATCGCTTGGGATCATAGCCACCGCACCCGAGTACAACTTCTCCCCTCTCATACAGGTGAGGGGTCCTGTCAGGGCGGATTCCGCTTCCAAAAGGACCAAACGCGGCTGAATACCGGTCCTGCCAGTGCATCGGGAGAGGCACTCCTTGGGATAGCATTGCAAGAATTCCCGGGCCTTCACCAGCAGGCTCGATAGTAATCTCACCCTGGGTAGTAAGGACTTTAAAGCTGGACATCCGGGCCGATTCACGAGTTGCGGGCCGGATAACTGCGACGGAACACAGGGGATCTTTATCAGGGACCAGATCGGAAAGGCGTTCCCCCTCTCTGATCTCGATATTGTGACCGTCAATGCGTATGGTGGGCATCATCATACCGATGAGGCTTTTCCCATAATCTGGCGCTCATCATCGGTAAGGCTTGCAAGGACTTCGTCCGTTTTACCGATCTGGATGATCTTTCCCCCCCTCATCAGGGCAAGCCGGTCACAGATGTCCTTAACAAAGTCCATATCATGGGAGACAACGATAAAAGTCTCGTCCATTTCTTCGCGGGCATGCAGAATGGAATGTTTGACATCGATTTTTGTCAGCGGGTCCATTGTCCCTGTTGGCTCATCAAGGATGATCAGCCTGGGTTCACGAATGAGCACCTGTGCAAGGGCAACCCTGTGTCGTTCCCCCTCAGAGAGCTGACCCGGGTGGCGGTCAAGGATCTCCCGGCTCGTTCCCTCCTGGAATCCTGCCATCTTCAGGGTGAGGATAGCCTTTCGCATGGCGAGTTCCTTTGGAAACTCAAGCCCGATGGCATCGGTGAGATTGTCAAGGACGGTACGGTGGGGATAAAGGTCGTACTCCTGGTGGAGCAGGCCTATGTATCCCTTGGCCCGCCCGCGATTCTCGATGCCCGGTTTTGTCATATCCACGAGATCGTCTCCGATCCGGATATTCATCTCACCTGAAGTTGGTTCGATAACCCCTGATATGATTCGTGAGAGGGTTGTTTTTCCCGCTCCACTTTTTCCGATGATCCCGAATATCTCCTTTGCCTTAACCTCAAAACTCACGCCGTTTACTGCCTTGACAACCCCCCGGTCTACCGAGATGTAGCGCTTGTATATGTCCCGTGAGGTAAGCATGATCTCCCCGAATTCCGGAGTTTCATGCTCTTCAGTATCATCGACTCCCTCCATGAATTTCCGGATTATCTCTTTTGGTTCCCCGAGTCCTGTAATCAGACCGTTCTCAAGGAACAGGGCACGGTCGGCAACTTCCTCAATCACCTGCGAAAAGTGGGAGGTGACCACCATTCCCATGTTGTTTGCTGTAGCCGCTTCGGTAAGCATGCTGTGGACAAGATGAGCGGTCTGCGGGTCAAGGGTTCCGGTGGGTTCATCGGCAAAGAGGAGGAATGGCTCTTTGGCAAGCTGCCTGGCGAGGACAACCCGTTGCTTTTCACCACCGGAGAGGTCACGGGCGATATGCATCATGCGGTGAGAGAGTCGTACCTGGTCGAGGAGATCGGCAGCACGGTTGATCGCTTTATCCTGGGAATAATCAATATCATCAAGAGCATGCAGGACGTTTTCGATCACGCGATCATTACCATAAAGGGCAAATGTTCTCTGGAACATGATAGCCGTGCTCCTCATGATCCTCCGCTTCATGACGCTGTTTTTCTCGTCCCACAGATCAATATCAATCGCTTTCAATGTGCCACCGCATTTAGGGCAGGGGGATCCTGAAGCGCTGCCTACTGCTACATATTCACATGTATCGCATGCCGAGACATGGTAGATGATCTTCCCGGAAGTCGGAGGTTGCTCAACACCTCGAATAAGATGCATGAGGACGGTCTTTCCTGCCCCGCTCCTCCCGATAATCCCGAGGACTTCCCCTTCACCAATCGTAAAAGATATATTTTCAAGGACCCGTTTTCCATCGAAGTCCATGCAGATAGAATCTACCGTGATCAGTGGCTTCATTCCTCTCCTCTCATAACCTAATGTAGTTAATGTAGAACTTGTGGCATATTACTCTTTATATAAGAACATCCCGGGGATGATCATTCTTTTACCAGCAATTTGACAATTTCGACCACTTCACGCACGTTTTTCACCACATGATGGGCAGCCTGATACAGTTCACCAGGCTTATCCCCCGGTTGTTCCTCTGTGAGTATGGCGAGGTTGGCCTTCTGCATGGCGCAGAGGTCGTTGATTCCATCTCCGACCATCACCACCTTGTCGTATTCCCCCTGGAGGTCAGCCACAATCTGTGCTTTTACCGTGGGAGTGGCAACTCCGTATACCCGGTCCCTGGGAATCCCTAGGTAATCTGCCATCTTCTCAAGCTTTGCGACCCGGTCACCAGATGCGATAAAGGTGGGGATGCCGATCTGATGCAGCTCCCTGATGGCCTCTTTTGCCCCGTCAAAAGGCCTGCCTCCCGTGGTCACGGTGAACTCGATGGTTTTTCGGGCCATGTTCAGGATAACCCCCGAATTCAGGGTAACCACTGCTTCACGGTGACAGACAGACCAGACGTTCCTTATGCAGTCCTGGAGATCTCCAATCGTGGCATGGGAATCATGGTAGAGAACATCACCAATATCTTCGGCGGTTGTAATCTTCCTTGTGCAGCTGATGCCAAACCCGGCACGGTTGGATACAAGGTATGCTGCAAGAAAGGTGGCAGGGTCCGTTGCCATAATCTCACGTGAATGAACATGGATAACCACGAGGACCCGTTCCGGGGAGCTGAATGTGAGTGTTACGGTCTCAATGCCGGGAAGCAACTCCTGCCGTTCCACATCCTTTGCCACCCGATATGTATGGAGAAGTGTCCCAGCGCTGTCAAATACCACTGCAATCGACATTGATGCCCGGAATCCCGCAAAGTTCTTTGGACTCTGCTGGCATGTACTACAGTACAGCCTATGCTGGTAACTGGCACCGCAGAGAAAATAAAGACAATGGAGATACGGGGAGCCGGGAGGATTGCACGGGCAGCAGTCGCCGCACTTGAGGCCCATTCTGCAGCGTTTCCTTCCCGGGACATTGCAGAATACCGGAAGGAGATGTCCAGGGTTGCAGACCTCCTTATCTCCACCAGGCCAACCGCGGTGTCCCTCCCGAATGCCGTTCACCTGGTGATGCGTTCGCTCTCCACGGAATTTACCTCAGTTCCATCGGCACAGGAGCGGTTCTCGACTGCGTGCCAGTCATTCATAACTGCTTCGGAAAATGCGGTCCGTCGTATCGGTGAAGTCGGAGCACGGCATATCAGGGAGGGGGATGTGGTCCTCACCCACTGCAATTCTGAAGCCGCCCTTGCATGTCTCCTGCAGGCTCACCGGAACGGAGTCAGTTTCTCAGTGTTTGCAACGGAAGTGCGGCCGGGGAACCAGGGGCTTCTGACAATCAGGGTGCTCAACGATGCCGGAATCTCAACCAGTTATATCGTCGACTCGGCGGTTCGTTATTTCATGAAGGAAATCGACAGGGTGGTTGTCGGGGCAGACGCTGTTTCGGTGAACGGTGCCGTGGTAAACAAGATCGGGACATCCCAGATTGCCCTGGCAGCACACGAAGCACGGACCAGGTTTCTCGTGGCTGCAGAGACCTATAAGTTCGCACCAAGAACAATACTTGGCGAGTTCATCGAGATCGAGGAGCGGGACGGAACAGAGATACTCCCTGAAACGATAGGGAAAACCCTCCCGAATGTCACTGCAAGAAACCCGGTTTTCGATGTGACCCCTCCTGAATATGTGGATCTTATCATGACCGAGGAGGGAGCAATCCCCCCCCAGATGGCCTATATCATCATCCGTGATTACCTGGGATGGGAAATCGGGGATTTCCAGGTCCGGGCAGGGAAAATCCCATGATTCCCGGATCGCTGCAATGCCGGGAACGTCTGAAAAAAATCATTATCCTGGTTGTTGCGAAAAAAATAATGTCCCCTGAAGGAAGAAATCTTGAAAGCTGACCGGAGTATGATTTACGATGGAAATTACGTTTGAGAAACTGCATGGCAACGGCAATGATTTTATCCTGATTGACGAATTCGAAAAAATCCAGATTCCCGATGAGATGAAAGCCCGGTTTGCCCTGTTGTACTGTGACCGGAGGTTCGGTATCGGGGCAGACGGGGTCCTGTACCTCTCCCGGTCCGGTTCTGCTGACCTCAGGATGCGCCTTTTCCAGCCTGACGAGAGCGAAGCCCCGATGTGTGGCAACGGAATCCGCTGTTTTGTGAAGCATGCGTATGATGCCGGGTATGTGGAGAAGACCTGTACGGTTGAAACCCCGGCAGGGATAATCGGGGTAGAGATGGGGTATGTGGATGATACCTTTATGGCAACCATCGTGATGCCGGATCCGCGGTTCAGCCGGACTGATATCCCGGCAAGCGGCGAGGGGGAGTATAAGGAGACAATCCGGGGCTACCAGGTGTTTGCGGTCAACACCGGTGTTCCCCATGCCGTGATTTTTGTTGATGACACGGACTCGTTTCCCCTTACAGAACTTGGACCGGTCATCCGTCATCATGAGACTTTTCCGGAGGGAGCAAACGTCAACATCGTGCTGCGGGAAAGTGAAGATCTTCTCAGTATACGGACTTTTGAACGCGGAGTAGAGGATGAGACATACTCATGCGGCACCGGAGCGACTGCCGCAGCTGCCGTTGCTCATCACCTGGGTTATACAGGAACAAAAGTCCGGGTGGAGACACGGGGCGGACCTCTGACGATTACGCTCGGAGAAAAGACCCTGATGGAAGGTCCCGCCGAGACGGTCTTTAAGGGATTTATTACGTTCTGATAGCTGGATTCGGCGGGAAGTGAGGGATCAGGGAGGGAATACCATATCCTGTATATCGAAAACAACGAGAAGATAGTAGGCCGCAACACCGATCATCAACAGTCCCGTTACAATATTGATCAATCTTTTTTGTTCAGCAAGCGTTTTGGTGATCCGGGATCCCTCGGTGGCAGATAGTGCAGAAAGAGCGATCAGGGGAATAGCCATGCCTGCACCGTAAACCAGGAAATTTTCCAGGTTAGCGGCGAGATCAGCGGCACTGGTGCTGAGGGCAAGCAATACCGTGACAGGTCCTGCATTGCAGGGCAGTATAAGGACCCCGAAGAAAAGACCAAAAATAAATGCCCCGGTAAAAGGGGATCTTCCCTTCAGTACGTCAGGCACCCGGACGGGGAGGCCCGGCCAGGCACCCAGCAGGAGCAGAATTCCTATAACACCGAGGATTCCGTATGCAACCAGGGAAGCCACCGAGAGGACCCCCCCCATCGGCACTGTGAAAATTACGCCGACAATCAGACCGAATCCGAGCATAGCGGCCAGTATCCCGGATGCAGCCGTTATCCCCAGGAGGATGCGTGCATGAGGGGTACGAACCTCCCCGCCCTGCGATGAAAGAAATGAGAGGTAGCCTGGATAAAGGGGCAGGATGCATGCTGCCCCGAGAGGGGAGAGGAGCCCGGCAATAAATGATACTGTCAGATCGGACAGGGTCATTCCGGACAGCCTTTGGTAAGGACCTGTTGCAACTCGCCCGAAGTCTTAACACCAGGCCTGAGGATGACTGCGCTGCCATCAGGGCAGACAAGGATAAGGGGGGCCTGAGCCGGGGAGAGGACCAGCATCCCGAACTGGCTTGCAAGCGACCTGGTCAGCTCAGGGGGTGAACTTGCGTACAGCCCGTAATAGTCGTTGCTTTTTGTATATGCATGAAGGGAGGCTGCATCGCTGTTCGGGTCAATATCAAGTCCGACCATCACAAACCCGACCTCTCCGGTCGCATGGAGTTTTGAAATCTCGGCCTGCTGCTGCATGCAGACCGGGCATGTGATGGTGAACGTCTGGATCAGAACGGGCTGACCCTTTAGATCGGCAATGCTGAACGTCTTGCCGGAACGGACATCGGTCAGAAGGGCGGTCTGCCATTGGTCACTGGTGTCCACAGGGCGGCTGATCGACGCACAACCGGCAATGATGAGGGACAGGAGAAGGAGGATAACGCATATCACGATCCCCCCCTCCCACACGATCTGCTTTTGCTTTTTTTTCATTCTGTATCACTTTTCCTTACGGATATCCCTGATTCCACGATATCAAACTCGAACCTTTTCCCGGAAGCAAGGGACCGGTGCTTCTCGAGGGTAGCCTTCCTGTGCCCGTTCACCTGGTCAATCCTGACGACAGCCTTTGAGATGTGTGCAAGGGCAGTGCCACCCAGACCAACAAAGACGTTTTTCTGGACGTCGACGTAGACCTGGTTTGTGATAAGGATCGGGATACTGTATTTTTTTGCATATCCGAGAAGTTTCACCATCTGCTTTGACAGCTTCTGCATTGCTTCGAGACCCCTTTCCAGAGTGGTCCTGTAAAGCCCGGTCGCAGAGTCCACCACGATAAGTCCTATCCCCCCACGCGAGAGGACCCTGTCTATTGCTGTAATCATAATGGCCTGCTGGTCAAAGTCATGGGGCTCATAAAGATAGAGGTTTTCGGCGAGCCGTTCGGCATCCTTCCCGGCAACCTGGCGGAACCTTTCGATCGAGAACCCTTCGGTATCAATAAAAATGACACCCTGCCCGGATTTCAGGCAGGAGACTGAAGCTATGACACAGAGTACACTCTTGCCGCTGGCAGGCCCTCCATAAATCTGGGTAATCACCCGGGGCTCCAGCCCGCCCCCGAGAAGATTGTCGAATGCAAGCTCCCCCGTGCTCAGTTTTTCAGGGGTCATTTCGACTTCCCGATTTGGGACCATGCCTGGGATTCGGTTATCCGTGCCACGGTTCGTGCCGGTATCCTGAGTTCCCGGGCAAGGGTGCTGACATCCTCATACTCCGCCTTTAAGGAGATGATTCTCCCATCCAGTATACCGCATTTTACCCGGATTTTCCGTTGTTCACCCTGTATTGTTACCGGAATCTCCCTTATTGAACGCTCCGCGGTAAACCGGTGGACCGCAGGAACAGATCGGATACCGAGGGTTCCAAGTTCTTCGGCCATCACTGCTGCAAGTCGTTTGCCTTCGCCGGAAACAGCGACAACGCGGACCAGGTGCCCGGGTCTTCCCTTCTTCATGGTGCAGGGAAAAGCACTGACATCCAGTGCCCCCTCGTCCATCAACCGTGAAAAGGTATAGGCAAGGATCTCGGCGCTGACATCATCGACATTCGTCTCGAGTATGTCCACATCGTCCTGTTCGGCATTATGAGTACACTCAACAATCATCGCACGGAGCACGTTCGGGACATGGGGGGGATTTTTTGTACCGGCGCCGTACCCTGACGAGGCAACTGACCAGTTCATATTCCCGATGGAATGCCCGGAAGAAAATTCAGAGAGCAGGGCAGCTCCTGTCGGTGTACAGAGCTCCCCGTCTTCCCGGGTTCCGAACCGGACCGGGAGACCCGATTCCCTCAAGATTGAAAGTGTCGCCGGTGCAGGTACCGGGTATTTCCCATGGGAACCGGAGATGTCTCCTCCTCCGAGCATTATAGGGAGAACGACACAACCGTCAGCATGAAGGGAGAGGAATGCCGTGCAGGCCCCCACCACTTCTGCAACAGCATCATCTGCCCCCACTTCATGAAAATGATCGGTATGTCCATGGATCTCCTTCTCAGCCTGTTCTATCCTCTGAAAAACCCTGACTGCCATGGCGATCGCAGTATCCGGCGCACGTGCATTCTGCACCCGGCTGATTACTTCGTGAAATGTCCTCCGGACAGGTGTGGCATGGGTCTTTACCAGTACACTCCTGATTCCCAGACGCTCAACGAGTGAAATACCAGGCTCGCCTACAACAGAGGTCATGGCAGAAATCGTGGACTCCCGGTCAGCCCCGATATGCAGGAGGGCACCGGTGATCATATCACCCGCAGCGCCACGAAAGGGATCAAAGACAATCAGCCGCATAAAT
>JAJRBV010000118.1 GCA_028679275.1 Methanoregulaceae archaeon | reverse complement strand
TTTCCCCTGCTGCCGGAGATTTTCCTCCCGTTTTCCGAGGAGGTCGATCACCTCGGCGACAATAAGGGGCATCATCTTGAGCTGATTATTCTCGCGCTTGAGCTGGGCATTGTCCCGGGCCAGCTCATCATACTTCACCTTGAGGTCAAGGAGCTGGGACTCGAGATCCTGTGCTTTCAGCTGCCAGCTGAGTTCAGTCTCACCCCCTGAAGTGAGGATGGTTTCTTCCATATTACTATTATAATTGGATTCCTACCATTTATTAGGTGTGATTTTGCTATTTCACGGCCGGGGCATATCACGGGGCAGGGGGACCGGAGAGCTCCTGGTCAGCCCTGCGCCTATCTCGTTTCTGTCCGGCGTCGACCCTGAAACCGGGATCATTGTGGAGAAAGGCCACCCCCTCGAAGGGGAGAGCATTTCCGGGAGAGTGCTCGCTTTTCATCATGGAAAGGGATCGACCGTGGGATCCTATGTTCTCTATGCACTGGCAAGGAATGGAAAGGCCCCTGCGGCAATCATCACCGGCAGGGCCGATCCTATCATTGCTGTGGGAGCGATAATGGGAAAGATACCCATGGCTGACGAACCGGAAGTAGGCATCATGCGCCTCCGGACCGGGACCTGTGCGACCGTTGATGGTAGTACCGGCGAGATCGACTATGAGGGGGAACTCCTCCCTGAACCGGGAGGATAAACAATTTATTAAACGGGACTGGAAAATACAATGTCTGCTATGCGGAATAAGGTTCTTATCATCATGATTTTGGCTGCAGCCCTTCTTTTCGCTGCAGGCTGCTCCGAAATTTTAACCCCGGTCCGGCCTAGCAGCTCCACATGTGTCCCGGCTCCCGGCCCGACCGTGACCCTGCCACCCGGAAAGACCGTTACCGTCCAGGTGAACGAGAAAGACACCAGCTACGCGACCATAACTGTCATCTTTTCCGGTGGTGAGGGGCAGATAGCGACGAAGGATATTGTTGTACGCGTTACGCGGGCGGATGGAGAGGTTGTCATTGAGCATCTCCCAGCCGAAAAAGGGGCCGAGCTGATCATCCAGGGGACGAAGGACACGGACCGGATTGAGGTCTATGTAACCCTGAATACAGGGGATACCTACAAGATCATGGACCAGCTGCTCCCCTACCGGACACGGGGATAAAGTCCCTCCCTTTTCTATTTATCCGGGACGAAAGAATACCATAGCAATGAAGGTGTACTGGCGCTATACCCACGGAACGAGGAATACGTATGCCGCACTCTATGCCGCGTGCGAACGTGAGGGGTTTGTACTCGAACCCGCCAGTGCTCCCGCCAGGGATATCACCTGTTACAGTCTCAATTCACTCAATTCACGGGCACTTCTTATTGAAATGGAGCACGCGGATTGTATCACCGTAGCCGGGGGGCCTTTTGCAACGGCATGCTACAGGGAGGTGGCAAAAAAGGCCGATTACGTGATTGTAGGGGAGGGTGAGCACCGTCTTCCTTCCTTACTCTCATCAATTGAAGCAGGAACGGCAGTTGAGAGCTGTGGAATTGCAACACGGAGGGGATACCAGCCTGCAGATTCGATGGTCCGCCTTGATGCCTGGCCCCCGTTCTCACAGATGAAAGGGTATGTGGAGATATCGAGGGGATGCCCATTCTCATGCGCGTATTGCCAGACTCCCCGTATTTTCGGCCATGGCATGAGACACCGGAGTATCGACCAGATCGTCCTGCACGCCTCCCGGTACCGTGATGCACGGTTTGTGACGCCCAATGCACTCGCGTACGGATCCGACGGAAGAAAACCCAGGCTCGAAAAGATCCGGTCGCTCTTCAGGCAGCTCCGTAACAATATCTACTTCGGGACGTTTCCAAGCGAGGTAAGGCCTGAGTTTGTCTCGGAAGAGGCTCTTAATCTGATCACCACCTATTGTGCGAACACGAATCTCCAGTTCGGAGCCCAGTCCGGCAGCAATGTGGTGCTTGAGCGGCTGAACCGGGGGCATACTGCAGAAGATGTAATCCGTGCGGTGGAATTATGTCTCGATGCCGGTCTCTCCCCTGTTGTCGATGTGATCGTGGGATTTCCTTTTGAGACCGATGTGGATCAGCGCGCAACTGCCGATCTCGTCCGCTGGATCAGCGACAGGGGGAAAATCCATGCGCACCTCTTTATGCCACTCCCCGGGACCCCTCTCGCAGGGTCAAGACCTTCGCCGCTCATCCCTGAGCTCTCCCGCATGCTCGGGTCCCTTGCCCTGAAGGGAAAAGTGACCGGATCCTGGAGTGATCCTAAGATAGCATTTTGTGGTTCATGTTCGAATGATAGAGCATGATTGATGTCCTGCTTCTGGCAGACCTTCATGGTGAATATGGAAAACTCGATCCATTCCTGGATCTGAATCCTGATGCGATCTTTATTGCAGGTGATCTCACCAACATGGGACCTGCCGAATCGGCGATTGACGTGCTTGAGAGGATCGATGTCCCCTGCTTTGCGGTGCCCGGCAACTGCGATCCCAGGGATATGATCGATGTCCTCGAGCAATCGGACTGTGTCTGCCTTCATGGGGCACACATCAATCTCGGAACGATCTCGATCTGCGGGCTCGGCGGGTCAAATCCCACCCCCTTCCACACCCTCTTTGAACTGACCGACAAGCAAATCGACGACCTCCTCCACAAGGTCCTTGAAAAGCGCGAATCTGCGGTCCATAATGTCCTGATCAGCCATGCACCACCCTTCGGCCTTCTCGACCGGGCAA
>JAJRBV010000031.1 GCA_028679275.1 Methanoregulaceae archaeon | reverse complement strand
AACCCGCTGATCAAGGAGCTGATGTTTCGAAAATATGAAGTGAACGTTCTCGTTGATAATTCGGGGAATTCCGGTGCTCCTGTCATTTTTGAGCAGAACCCGACGTACCCAAACCTTTTCGGCAAGCTGGAGAAAGAGTTCTCTTACGGGGTGGTTACGACCGATTTCTCCATGATCCGCCCTGGTTCGATCCACAGGGCTAATGGCGGATACCTCGTACTGCCGGTCGAGGAGCTCTTCAGGAACCCGTTTTCATGGGACGGGCTCAAGACCGCGCTCAAGACCGGGAAGGTCGCGATCGAGGAGCCGGGCGAACGGATGGGATATATCACCACGAAGAGTATCAAGCCCGAATCCATCCCGCTGGATCTGAAGGTAGTGCTGATTGGCACACCGATGATTAACCAGATCCTCTATACCCAGGATCCGGATTTTTCCGAGCTCTTCAAGGTGAAAGCCGATTTTGATGCCACTATGGAACGGAACGAGGAAAATGTCCGGAAATATGCTGCGTTCGTCTGCACTCTTTGTAAAAAATTCCAGCTGAAACATCTTGACCGATCAGCAGTGGCCAAGGTGGTCGAATACGGATCACGGCTGGCCGATGACCAGAAGAAACTCACCACCCGGTTCTCCCTGATTGCAGATGTGATCCGGGAAGCAAGTTACTATGCAACACAGGACGGTGCAGAGATGATTGCAAAAAAGCACATCCTGAAAGCGATTGACGAGAGGACGTACCGGTCAAGCCTGATCCAGGAAAAAATCCAGGAATATATCAGGCGGGGTGTTTTCCTGATAGACACTGAAGGTGAGAATGTCGGACAGGTGAACGGGCTTTCTGTTATCAGCCTCGGAGATATCGAGTTTGGCAGGCCCTCCCGGGTGACCGCGAGTATCGGGGTGGGACGTGGCGGGATCATGGATATCGAGCGGGAGGCGAGCATGGGTGGCCCGAGTCATACCAAGGGTGTTCTCATCCTCTCCGGGTATCTTGCGAACAAGTTTGCCCAGGATAAGCCCCTCAGCCTCAATGCCCGCCTTGTCTTTGAACAGAGTTACGAGGGGGTTGACGGAGACAGTGCTTCAAGTACCGAGTTGTACGCCATTCTCTCTGCACTCTCCGGTCTACCCCTCAAACAGTATATTGCCGTTACCGGTTCGGTCAACCAGAAAGGGGAGGTCCAGGCAATCGGCGGCGTGAACCAGAAACTGGAAGGATTCTTTGAAGTCTGCAAGGCCAAGGGCCTGACAGGCAGGCAGGGAGCCATGATCCCGGCGAGCAATGTCCAGAACCTCATGCTGAAGGAGGAGATCGTGGAAGCGGCAAGAGCCGGCACGTTCAGGATATACCCCGTAAAAACCATCGATGAGGGGATCGAGGTACTGACCGGGGTGAAGGCTGGTGAACGCCGGGCCGACGGGTCTTTTGAGGAGGGGACCGTCAACTACCTTGTCGATAAACGCCTCAGGGAGATGGCAGATACATTCCGGGAATACCAGGTCCCGGAGTCGTCCTGATTTTTCTCCGGCTTTTCTGCAACCCTACCCTTTTTTTTATGATGAGGAATGGATAGTATAGCTATGCCACCAAGAAAGAAACGGGAGCCCGGAAACCCCGATACCCCCCACCATACTGGTGTATCCTTAGGACAGGACAGGGAGCGCGACAGGGAAGACAGGACCCATCATCCTGCTGATCATACCCTCCCTCACCCGCCGCACCACCCCCAGAAGAAAGAGAGCCTCCCTCCCCGGCATACTCCGCATTCTCATCCCCATGGCGATGATCTCGGCCCCCATACCAACCAGCCGGGACCTGTCAAGCCTTCGAAAAAGATCACGAAAACCGGTTCAAAACCCTGAATTCACCGTCATGGAAGAACTGAGGTAAAATTTTTTCCCCGCTGGGGGGGAACCCTGCTCTCTACGAAACGGGTGACGGCCATGAAGGAACCATCCTTGTGAGTATATCAACAAAAAAGAATGCCGTCAGGTCCAGTGCGCCGTGGTACCTCAATCTTCCGGTCCGGACAGTTTCAGATTGTACGCAAGGCGCAGGGAACTGAACACGAGGTTTTCGAGATCTTCCCGCGTATATTTGTTCGCCTGTATCTGGCCCCAGTCTTTGGTGGTGTCCTCATCGTTCTCCCCCACCCAGGAAGCGATGGCCACATCAGGGATATGAAAACCGAGCCAGGAGAAGAAATTCATCAGGTTCCCGGCGACATGCTGGATCCCGTCCACGTGTCCGATAATGATCAGGCCGGCCACCTTGTTCCTGATCATGCGGTTCCCGAACCATGAATACTGGTTCTCGATACTGTTCATCCGTTCCACGAATTTCTGGACGAGTGCACTGTGATTGTTCCAGCGGATAGGAGTGGCAAGAATAAGAATATCACAGGCAAGCACCGCATCATAGACCTTCTGCATCTCGTCATCATCATATTTCATGCTGCTCTGGCAGGGATAGGTACAGTATGAGGGATTCTCCGAGTAGTTCCCTTCGCAATGATGAATCTTTAAGTCTTTCAAGCGGATGAATGCTGAGCTGCAGCCATAGCGGGCATACATGTCCAGTGCCTCCTGGAGCAGTCGTTCCGATTTGGACATCCCGGGCTTCTGCCTGCTCGACCCAGAAATGCCGAGAACATGTAATCCCTTTGCCTTCTCCCAGTCAGGCGGGGCAATGAGCCCGACGCCAAACAT
>JAJRBV010000110.1 GCA_028679275.1 Methanoregulaceae archaeon | reverse complement strand
CCGCCACGGGGTGCGGGAGGGTGCACATCGAGCTGAGGATATACCGGTGGAGTGTATCCTCCCGCTTTGTTGTCTCCAGAAATGAGAAGAGTTCTTCCTCGGAAATCCCTTTACTCCGCATGTGACCTTCTCGCACTCTCGAGGATGATCCGCTTCTCGGTCCGTGCGACAGTCTCCCGTATCTTTCCGATGGCATCGATATTTGCCGAGACGCTGGTGATCCCGTGCTCAACAAGCCATGCCACCATCGGCGGCTCTGAACCTGCCTGGCCGCAGATGGAACACTCGACCCCATGGTCCCGGCAGACCTGGATGGCCTGGTCGATCAGGGCGAGCACGGCAGGATGCTTCGGCTGGTACATGCAGGCAACATTCTCATTGTTCCGGTCAATGGCAAGGGTATACTGGATGAGGTCGTTGGTCCCGAACGAGGCGAAATCGATCCCTGCATGGATGAAATCTTCTATCATGATGGCGCTCGAAGGTATCTCGATCATGATCCCGAGGGTTGCAGCATTGACATCCACGCCCCATCCTGCCATCATCTCCCGTGCAGTGACAAACTCATCGGGGTGCGATACCATGGGAAACATCACCCCGAGGTTGTCGTATCCCTGCTCCCAGAGCCTCTTGAATGCCTCAACCTGGAGACGGAACTGGTCCGGGCTCTGGAGATCCCGCCTGATTCCCCGCCAGCCGAGCATAGGGTTGTGCTCATGGGGCTCATCCTCGCCCCCGGCCATATTCCGGAACTCATCGGTCGGGGCGTCAAGCGTCCGCACCCAGACGGGCTTTCCGTAGAATGCATCGAGGACAATTTTTATCCCCTTGTACAGTTCATCGATAAATTCCTCCTCTTTCCCGTTCGTGATAAACCAGCCGGGTGTCTTGTTCAGCCCGAGGATGAGATGTTCGATACGGAGCAGACCGACCCCGTCAGCCCCTGTTGCTGCAGCCCTTGCAGCAGCTGCCGGGATCGAGACATTCACTTTCACGCTGGTTGCCGTGATCAGGGGTGATGCGGCAGCGGTTGTACCGGATATCTGTGCCTGGACCGGTTTTTCGAGCGCTCCTTCGTAGATGAATCCCTTCTCACCGTCAACCGTGACGAGCTGGCCAGGTTTCAGGACCGATGTGGCGTTCCTTGTCCCGACGACTGCCGGGGTTCCGAGTTCCCGGCTCACAATCGCAGCATGGCAGGTCATCCCCCCCTCATCAGTCACAATCGCAGCGACCTTCTGCATTGCAGGCACCATGTCAGGGTTGGTCATTCTCGTCACGAGGATATCCCCTTCACTGACCGAGCCCGTGTCCTTGACATCACGGATGACCACCACCCGCCCGGTTGCGACCCCTGGTGATGCCCCCTGCCCTTTCACAAGGATCTTTCCTTCAACCGCTTCGGTTTTCGCCGCAGTGGTACTGGACCTGATCGTCGTGATGGGTCGGGACTGGAGGATGTAGATCGTATCCCCGACAATGCCCCATTCCACATCTTGGGGAACTCCGTAGTGGGTCTCGGCCACCTTTCCATACGTTGCAAGCCTTGCGACTTCATCGTCATTCAGGACCGGAGCTTCCTGCCGTTCCTTTTCAACATCAAGCGTCTTTGTCCCGTGTTCCCCTTCAGAAACAATCTCAATTTTTTTGGCAGCAATCAACCGGTCTATCACTTTTCCGGTCCGCTGGTCGAAGACATACTTGTCCGGGGAGACCGATCCGGATACCACCGATTCGCCGAGTCCCCAGGAGCCCTCGATGATAGAGAGAGGTTCCCCGGTGACCGGGTGGGAGGTGAACATTACGCCGGCTTTCTCCGCGTTGATGAGCTGCTGGACCACGACAGCGATATTGACACTCCGGTCATCAAACCCCTGTTTTGCGCGGTAATAGATTGCCCTTGCCCCGTACAGTGAAGCCCAGCACTTCTGGATCGCTTCAAGAAGGTTCTTCTCCCCCCGGATATTCAGGTAGGTCTCCTGCTGGCCCGCAAAACTAGCATCCGGGAGATCCTCGGCAGTTGCGCTTGACCGGACCGCAACAACCATCCCGCCTCCGTTAAGTTTCTGGTAGGTCTCCCGGATCCGGTCCTTCAGGGATGCGGGCATCTTGGCTTTCATCACCGCAGCCCTGGCCTTTTTTGACGCCTGTTCAAGGGCACGGTTGTCATCCACATTCAGTTTCTCGAGGTCGTCAAACAGGGTCTGCTCGATCCCGGCCTCGACCAGGAAGCGGCGGAAAGCCCGGCTCGTGACCACAAATCCTCCCGGGACAGGAAGGCCGATTGACGACATCTCCCCAAGCGAGGCTCCTTTCCCCCCCACTGCAGCAATATCCTCCTTTCGTATCTCCTCAAGCCACAGAATATCAGGCATCTCCTTCATTCACGCACCACTATAATCTCACCTGTCATCTGCTTAATAAATTATCATTATTCATCATCCTGGCAGGAGCCCTCATACGCGATGATTCAAGAAGAAGGTTAGAAAAGCTCTGGTGGCTATCTACTATGGGTCTTAATGTGAGCTTCAGGATTCTGGTCAGCGATCCGCTGGCTGAAGAAGGGTTGGATCTTCTCAAGTCCGAGTTCCGGGTGGATGTAAAAACGGAACTCCCGGAAGATGAGCTGATCAAAATCATCGGGGATTACGATGCGCTCCTTGTCCGGAGCGGCACCGAGGTCACTGCAAAGGTGATCGATGCCGGAAAGAAGCTTCGTTTCATCGGGAGAGCCGGTGCCGGGGTGGATAATATCGATATGGATGCGGCAACCCGCCGGGGTATTATTGTCGCAAATGCCCCTGAGGGAAATACCCTTGCTGCAACCGAGCACACCATGGCCATGATGCTCTCGCTTGCCCGGAATATTCCTCAGGCGAATGCATCCCTGAAGAAGAAAGAGTGGAAACGCTCGAAATTCATGGGTGTGGAGCTGAACGAAAAGACACTCGGGATTGTCGGGCTTGGCAGGATCGGGCGGGAGATTGCAAAAAGGGCGAATGCGATGGGGATGCATTGTGCAGGATACGATCCGTTCATCAGTAAAGAACGGGCTGCCCAGCTGGGTGTTGAATCGGTATCTCTCGAGGATCTCTTCAGGATCTCAGATTTCATCACGGTCCATACTCCCCTGATCAAGGAGACAAAACACGTCATTAATGCAAAAAGCATTGCCACGATGAAGGACGGGGTCAGGATTATCAACTGCGCCCGTGGGGGGATTATCGATGAGAAAGCTCTCTATGACGCGATAAAGAACGGCAAAGTTGCGGGAGCTGCGCTCGATGTCTTTGAAGAAGAGCCCCCCCTTACCTCGGCTCTCCTCACGCTCGACCAGGTGATCACGACCCCCCATCTCGGTGCCAGTACAGTGGAGGCCCAGACCAATGTCGCAGTCTCGATTGCCAAGCAGTGCAGTGCAGTGCTGAAGGGAGGATCGGCCAAATATATCGTGAATGCACCGATAATCCCCGCAGAATATGCCGATACGATTGAGCCGTTTGCCTTCCTTGCCGAGAAAATGGCACGGTTCCTCACCCAGATCGTGGGAGGACGCGTGGACCGGGTCGATTTCACCTACAGCGGGGAACTCTCCCAGCTCGGGACAAATACACGGTTCATCACCCGGATGGCCCTGAAGGGGCTCCTTGACCCGATCCTCCAGGTGCCGGTCAATATCGTGAACGCCGAGTTCATTGCCAAGGAACGGGGAATCAGTTACTCTGAGACCACCACCACCGAATCGGGCGGGTTCAAGAGCCTTGTCACCATCAGGGTCAAGACCGATACCATGGAGGAGACGATGAGCGGGACGGTATTTTTCAGGGGAAGAAGCCGGATCGTCTCTATCGGGGGCTACACCATGGATATGATCCCGGAAGGATACGTGATCGTATCCCGGCACCTCGACAAGCCCGGCGTGATCGGCAGGGCATCAACCATCCTCGGCCGGATGAATATCAACATCGCCGGCATGCAGGTCGGCCGGATAACCCCGGGGGAAGAAGCCATCATGGTGCTGAACGTTGACAGCGAAGTCCCTCCTGAAGCTATGGATGAGATCCGGTCGATGCCCGGTATCTTTACCGCAAAATTTGCAAAGATCTCGGATAACCTGATCTGAATCCGGTACCTGGTTTCCCCTGAATGGCGCTCAGATTTGAAAAATATTTTTTTTCATTTCTAATCCATGTAGATTTTAACAGGGTCAGGGAGGATTCGCGGTCGTACATCGGTCATGAAATACATGTAGGGCATCCGTGACACGATGTACTCGAAATACCCCTTCGCGAAGTCAGAGAGGCCCTGCTGGCGCCTGCCAAAGATCAGGATGAAGAACCACTGGATAAAGAGACAGATCATGGCAAGGATCCCGTATATCATGGATACGAGGCTGATCGCGATCCAGTACACGATACGGACAAGGAGCTCAATCCGGCTGGCTTCATGCTCGTATACGAAAATCTGGTCAGGAATTATTGCGGTCAAGATAAGAACCTCATGGTACCAGTTCGGTTTACCTCTCATAAAACCTGCCGTTTACTCAAGAAGGGGATGAACAGCCGGAAAGGGGAAAGAGATTATTCCGGGTTGCACGCATGCATCGACTGTTCGTATCCTTCCTTTTATCCCAAAAATTACGGTGATCGGTATTGAGGAACTGAATGTCCATCGTAATCTATCAGGGCTTCGTATGTCATTGATGGCATTCCCCTGCCTTTTTCGATCTTCTGGTTTCAGTAGTTCCCTCCCCGTTTGGGTATCAGGATACCAGTACCGTCGTTTCTCTCCCGGTGCTTCCCGGGTTTACCCCGGATCATTACCTCTGCGCAGTAATGGCGCCTCTTCTCATAATTGGAATTATATCGTGATCCGGTTCAGCAATCGAATTTGCAGGCGGTATTTGGAGGAAAAGAGAATAGTTTAATAGTTATGTGACCCATATAAGGAGGCATCTCGGTATTCCGAGCGGGCTCGTGGTCTAGCTGGTTATGACGTCGCCTTGACATGGCGGAGGTCAGGAGTTCGAATCTCCTCGAGCCCATCGCTGTTTTTCAGGAGATATTTCAGGGAGGTGAGTTCTGCCCTTTTGAAAAGGAGGTCAGGGAAGATGGTTATCAGTTTTTTTTATGAAATCATCGTTCTCTCTCAATCTGAGCAGGTGCTGATACTGCCATTCACGTTCTCTGGTCGTGGCAATATCGGCATCAGCAGAGCTGGCAGCGTCCCGGACAGCGGTAGCAGCGTAAACGGCAGCAGCGAGTGCATGGGCAGGAACATGGGCAGTTGCCAGCGCCTGACCTGCGGCACGGGCAGCAGAACGGGCTGCATGATACTCGGGGACCTCACGAGCAGCGGCATGGGATGCAAGGGCAGTTCTGCGTATATCTGCCATCCTGAACACGCCCGTGCGTACCCAATCCCGGCATGCTTCGATAGCGTTACGTGGGCGGGGATCGTCCGGGTATATTTCCTCAAAACAGGGTAGTACCCGCTCTGCACAGTCAGCAGCCCATATTGCTAATGTTTTATGGGACGTTGTACTCGCTAGCTCTGTAATCGGCTTATCCATGCGTGTAACTGCCATTATCGGTCGTCTCATGGCAATACGCAGTGTTTCTCATAAAGGGAATTTATATCTGCCTGGGATCCTTACCATCTGTAATGCCAGTTTTTACGAGGACAGGACGGGTTTGTATAACACGGTAAACTGAATCATATCATCAGAATAATTTTGTTTTTCCTCCTTACTGGTATCTTAACGGTCACTATCGTAAGCACCCAACCGGTCAATGGGTTATGATAGTTCAGTGACCGAAAGGGTATTGCTGATAGGAGTGATGTCGCATTGCGTTAAAATAATCCATAAAGTGGCTCCGATACAACT
>JAJRBV010000036.1 GCA_028679275.1 Methanoregulaceae archaeon | reverse complement strand
ATCCTGGGTCTGACCTGACAGACCTGGTCGTTTGTCAGCCGCTGCTCAATACCGGATGAGAGGTTGAACAGGTGAATCTCGTAATTGTCGTCCTCCCATGCCTGCCAGACAATGAGATCTTCCCAGATATCAGGCATATCCTGGTTCGGCAGAATCGAGGGGATTCTTATTGATTCTCCCGATGTCGTATTATACATATACAGGTCTGAGTTGGTCATCCATGGATATTCCGGGCTTTGGTAATAATGTGCCCAGATAATGCGATCTCTCCACACCGCAGGATGACACTGATCCGTGCCCCATGTCGCAACCGAGATGTTGCTTTCGGTTCCTTCTGAAACCTGAACATTCTCGGAATTTACCGGTACAACAAGGAAAAAAATTAGGACTAGCAGAAGCATGGTTACGGATTTCCTCATTAAAGCGGCAGAAGGATTCATCTGATTTTTCTCCCTTACCATAAATCTACCAATTTACCCCCCTATTCAGGCACTTCCCTACTTAATATAGCCCCATTCATCGAAATTTGTTGCGTCAATTTTCGGGACATACACAAAGGCCCCCCCGCAGGGATTTCTCAGTTCGTACTTGTCCGGGAGTTTTCTCAATACCGAGTAGGTATGGTTCCTGATCAGCCCTCCTGGCAATCCTGAAACATCCCTCGTTTTTGCAATAGTTGGATATTGTGTTTTTGTTGAACCTGGAACAAGGGGAATGACCCCGGGATTTGTGGTTAAATTAGTGAATGTCTTTCTTCCATTATCCCATGATCCTCCACAAATTTCCAGTAGTGCATGAAGTCCGCTCCCACCCCCACCCAGAAGTGCTTTTATGTCAGGATTATCAGAATGAGCCCCATCTTTCCATTTTGCATAAGCCTTTTCGTAGAGGCACGGCCAGATATATCCAGAGCCGGATCTTGCATAGACCAGGTTAGGGGCCCCTGCAACGTTATCCACAGCCAGTGTGAGTGAAGTCATCGAAAAGGCCGGATCCCAAGCATGGTTATTTACATTGTAAAACCTGTAATTGGGGTGGGTGTTTAACTTGGAGTTTGCAGCCCACGCAACAGAGACCAGGGCTGCAATGAAATAACAGTCATTAACACAGCCCTGTATGGGATTTTCATAGCTTCGGACAGTATAGTTATCATACACCGGTTTTCCGATATCCTTCCATTCATCAACGGTCAACAGAGGGATATTGCAGTCGTTACCGCCAAAATTTCCTGTTAATAGGTTGTTTCCACTTCCTTGCCTTCCATCCATCATCATGCCACACCACATTTTCACGTTCGCCCAAAACAGGTAGTGTGCTGACGGCAAATGTTCCATCCCTTTCCCCGGAGGTTGATTTCACGAGGATACACCACATTCAGTTCGAATTTCAAATTCCGTCCCCCAATACCTGTGGCGTTGAGGGATTACTTCGTATGAGGGTTTATAAACTTATGCAACGCAGATGAGAGACCCATGTTGATAATGGTTAATTAATTCAGGTATCTTTCCTACTAAAAATAATGTTCTTTAATAAAATGGCCAATGTTAAGGGGATAGTATATCCCGCCCGATCATCTTCACGAGCACCGCTTTCTGGGCATGGAGCCGGTTCTCGGCCTCGTCAAAGACCACGCTCTGCGGGCCCTCGATCACATCATCGGTGACCTCTCTCCCCCTATGAGCCGGGAGGCAGTGGAGGAATATCGCGTCAGGGTCAGCTTTCTTCATCAGCCCGTTGTCAACCGTGAATCCCTTGAAAGCCCGGATACGGGCGTCCCGCTCGCTCTCCTCCCCCATCGAGATCCATGTGTCCGTGACCACGACATGGGCATCCCTGGCGGCATCAATGGGATTCTGGAGGAGGGTTACCGTACCTCCTTCCTTAATGGCCCGCCTCACGACGGTTTCCGAGACCCTGTACCTCTCAGGCGAGGCGACCGTTATCTCGAACCCGGCACGGGCAGATGCCATCACGAGTGAGTTACAGACATTGTTCCCGTCTCCGATCCAGGTGACCTTGAGTCCCTCGATTGACCCGAAATGCTCTCTCATCGTCATGATATCGGCAAGGATCTGGCAGGGATGCTCGATATCAGAGAGCCCGTTGATCACCGGCACACTGGAATTGCGGGCAAACTCTTCTATCGTCGAGTGCTTGTAGGCACGAATCATCATGCCGGAGACGTACCGGGACATCACCCGGGCAGTGTCCCTGATCTCCTCACCTCTCCCTATCTGGAGATCCTGCGGGTTCAAAAACAGGGCGTGGCCTCCCAGTTCTGCCATGCCGACCTCAAACGAGATCCGCGTCCGTGTGGATGCCTTCTCAAAGACAAGGGCAAGAGCCTTCCCGTAGAGAAATTCATGCGGCCTCCCTTCTTTCCTGAGCATTTTCATCTGGTCTGCATCATCAAGGATCTCCCGCAGTTCCTCACGGGAGAGATCAAGAATCGAGAGAAGATCTTTTTTCATCGCAGCTCCTTCATGTGGGATATCCGTTTTTCCAGAAGTGCCCTTGTCCCGATATCACTCCGGTGACGAACCCGGCCCCTGACCGATTTTGCAGCCTTCTCGGCAGATTCTTCCGCCTTATTCAGCGAATCTCCTATCCCTACAAAGGCAAGCGTTCGCGATGTCTGGGTATAGAATACCCCGTCTTTCTCCTCCACATTGGCATAGTAGAGAAGAGCCTCTGTACCGGTACCAAAGGTGAGCGGTTCTCCGGTTCGCGGGGTCTCAGGGTATCCATCCGGAACGAGATACTTGCATACCGTCGCCTTCCGGGCAAACCTGACATCGTTTCCTGAGAGCGATCCCGATACAATTTTCGTTACGATACTGCCGAAATCAGACTCCAGCAGTGAGAGAACATTCATCGCTTCGGGATCCCCGAACCGGGCATTGAACTCGATTACCATCGGACCCTCTGCTGTATTCATGAACTGGCCATACAACACGCCCCGGTAAGGAGTTCCTGCGCTTTCCATGACCTTCACCACCTCTTTCATGATGTCAAAGGCATGCCCACGATCGGCATCGGTGACAAAAGGGAGGGAATGATCCGGCATGGAGTATGCCCCCATACCCCCGGTATTCGGGCCCTGGTCGCCCTCAAAGGCACGCTTGTGGTCCTGGACGAGCGGCATTGGGACGATGTGTTTCCCGTCAACAAATGCCTGGAGTGTGAACTCTTCCCCTACCAGACGCTCCTCCAAAACTACGTTGCCCCCAAGAGAACGGACATACGCGACGGCCCCCTCCCTGTCCATGTGCTCTCCCATGATCCTGACACCCTTGCCACCCGTCAGACCGATGGGTTTGATCGCAAGATCCCCTTCGTAATCCCGGATAAAACCGATTGCGTCCCCGGAACTGTAAAAGGTGCGATAGTGCGGGCATCCGGGGATACCGTGCCGCTGCATCATCTCCCGGCAGAATGCTTTGTCTGTCTCGAGCAGGGCTGCCTTCAGGGTCGGTCCTACGCAGGGAATCCCTCTCTCCTCGAGGCGATCTACAATGCCTGCTTCAAGCGGCGCTTCGGGGCCTATCACTGCATAGTCTGCTCCGCGTGAGACCGCAAATTTCAGAACAGACGGGATACTGGTCTCCTTTTCTATCAGAACATCTGAGGAAAGCGATGCAATCCCGGGATTTCTCTTTGCCATCACAGAGAGCAGGATAACCTCTTCTGACAGGGAGAGAGCCCTTGCTATTGCATGCTCCCTGCCCCCGCCCCCTATCACCAGCACCTTCATAGTCATGTATAATTCGATCCGGGATTCTTAAACTGGATCTATTATTCAGGGTCTCCAACTATTTCGCTCGCTCGTGAAAGAGCTGCCAGGCGTACACCCAGTTTTAACAGTGCATCCGGCGCCCCGGCTTCGCGATCAACCACGGTAACAACGGTATCCACAAGAGCGCCTTCCGCACGGAGCGCTTGAATGCCCCTGATGACAGAACCCCCTGAGGTTGTCACATCCTCAACAAGGAGCACCCGCATTCCTGTGACCTTCCCTATGATCCGACCAGCTTTCCCATGGGACTTCTCACCGGCCCTGATAATGGCGTACGGTTTTTTGCTTGCCAGCGAGGTGGCAACCGCGATGGGCACCCCCCCGACTGCAACCCCTGCTACCACATCAAACGTGACCATCCCGGCTATCTCCTCCCCCACTGCCTTAAGGACAAAGGGATTGG
>JAJRBV010000052.1 GCA_028679275.1 Methanoregulaceae archaeon | reverse complement strand
AAGATGCGGCTGGATGAGATGGAGCGGGAAGAGCTTTTCAGGCTGAAGAAGATCAAAGCAAGAAATACATAACCGGGGAAGGGACATGGCGCCTATCGGTGTGCTCGGTGAGACCTCCTGTGCGGGGAAGACCGTCCTCTTGAGGCTTGACCTGAACTCCCCCATCGATCCCTCCTCTCTTTCGATTCTCGATGACAAACGGTTCCGTGAGCATGTACCGACCATCCAGGCCCTGAAGGAGAGCCGGCTGGTCATTGTTACTCACCAGAGCAGGCCGGGAAAGAAAGATTTTACCACGCTCGAGACCCATGCCGAGAAGCTGGAGCAACTGATAAAGAGGCCAGTCCGGTATATCGATGATATATTTGGACATTATGCACGGGAATCAGTCCGGTCCCAGAAGCCGGGCGATGTCCTGATGCTTGAGAATGTTCGTTTCAACGCTGAGGAGAACCTGACGATGAAACCTGAAGAGGCTGCCAGATGCCATCTCATCAGGGGACTTGCCTCAATCGGCGACCTCTTTGTCAACGATGCATTCGGGACATCGCACCGCTCACAGCCAACCATGGTGGGGCTTCCGTTCGTTATGAGGTCTGTTGCCGGGCTTTTAATGGAAAGAGAAGTCCTGACCCTCTCAAAGGTCTTCCAGAACGCCCCCCGGCCTGTATCTATCGTACTAGGGGGCACGAAAGTGGATGATTCGATTGCGGTTGCACAGCATATGCTCGAATACCACATCGCCGATCGGGTGATTGTTACCGGGGTTGTTGCCAACATTTTTCTCCAGGCGATGGGTTATGACATTGGAAAGCCGTCTGCCCAGCTGATCCAGCAGCTCAAATACGAGAAAGAGATTGGGAAAGCCAGAGAGTTACTCAAGGAGTTCGGAGAGAGAATTATTGTTCCTGAGTGGATTGCTGTGCGGGAGGAGGGAGCACGGAATGAGTATCCCGTTAGTGCGATTCCCGCCGATGCCCCGGTTCTCGATCTCGGGATGGATTCGGTGCTCTCCCTTTCGGAGCGGATTCGCGAGTCAGGAACCGTGGTCTTCAACGGGCCGGCAGGACTTTTCGAAGATCGTGATTTTGCCACGGGAACGTTCGAGTTGCTGAAAGCGGCCTCAAAAACCCCCTTCTCAATTATCGGCGGAGGTCATACGGCAGCGGTCGTCGAACAGCTCGGGATAGAGAAGGACTTCACCCATATCTCCACCGGCGGCGGGGCCTGTATCGAATTTCTTACAGGGAAGAAACTGCCTGCTGTTGAAGCTCTCGAGCGGTCAAAAGAGCTCTTCGGTTGAGAAGGGGGGCCATTAAATTTTCAGCTCACTTATGGCAATCGAACCGATTTCACTGAAACGCGGCAGGGACAGTACAGCGAGACCAAAGCTGTAATCCGTGTGGGGAGAGGAAATTGGCCCTGCAGAGACACATCAGTCCCCCGTTTACTTCTGAAGATACCTCATTACCGTGTCGGAACAAACTGTGGTGTTAGGAGGCAGGTTCAAATGGGAGAGAACCTCTCCTGTGTCAGGAACAGGTACAATCAGCCCCGCAGTTTTTTTGCCGGCAGCAGGTTTTTCCTGCAGTGGTGAGAGAACCTTAAGAAGAACTGCACATGAAGGAGCCGTACGAAAGAACCGATGATACTAGCCTGATACAGGCTGCAAGAGGTCTCACCTATGCAGATATCCTGTTTACCAACGCCGTGGTCTTCAACCCTTTTATTGGCGAATGGGAGCAAACCGGTTTTGCAGTAAAAGACGGAGTCGTGATAGGTCCGGGACGCTTCAGGGCACGCCACCGGATCGATCTGAAAGGCCGGCGGGTGGTGGCAGGGCTGATCGATGCCCATGTCCATATCGAAAGCTCCCTCCTCTCGCCTCCCGAATTTGCCCGGCTCGTTTCAGAACATGGTGCCACCACTGTCTTTGCCGATCCCCATGAGATCGCCAATGTATGCGGGACCGGGGGGATTGACTTCATGCTGGGATGGAGAGGTCGAATCCCCATAGATCTGTTCATCATGCTTCCTTCCTGTGTTCCTGCAACGCCTCTTGATATGGGCGGGGCAGCACTTGGCCCCCGTGACCTGGCAGGGTATAAAGGGAGGGACGGGATCCTGGGTCTTGGAGAAGTGATGAATGTCCAGGGTGTTTTCTCGGAAGACCCGGACATGATGGAAAAGATCAGGCTGTTCCCACTCGTGGACGGCCATGCCCCGCTCCTTTCAGGTAAGGAACTGAATGCGTATATCGCCGCCGGGATACAGAGCGATCACGAGAGTTCCGGGTATGACGAGGCAGGAGAGAAACTGGAACGCGGGATGTTCCTCTTCATACGGGAGGGTTCGACCGAGAAAAACATACCGGCAATCATACCCCTCGTTTCCTGGAAAAATGTCTCCCGGTGTTCTTTTGCCACGGACGATCGCCATGCAGACATTCTCGAAAGGGACGGTCATATTGATGATTGCATCCGGAAAGCAGTGGCCTCAGGGCTCGAGGAGGAACTGGCTATAAGGATGGCGACACTCAGTGCCGCAGAACGGTTCTCCCTGAACGACCGCGGGGCGCTTTCCCCTGGGAGGATCGCTGACTTCTGTATCCTTGCACCCGGAAAGGAGTTCCTGGTTGAAAAGACCTTCCGGAGAGGAGCGCTGGTGGTTCCTGGTCCTCCGGCATCCTGCCCTCCCCTTGGCGGCCGCTTCTGTTGCGAGGCCCCGGCAGTGCAGGACATTGCTGTCGCTGGAAAGGGATCCGCCCTGGTCATAGGGCTTGTCCCTCACCAGATCATCACCAGGCGTATCGTATGTCACATTGATCCCGGGGACATCCCGGACACCAGGAAGGATATCCTGAAAGCGGTGGTGTGCAGCAGATACCGGAAGGGGAGGGTCGGGACCGGGCTGGTGCATGGTTTTGGATTCACATCCGGAGCGATTGCAGGGAGCGTATCGCATGACTCCCATAACATCGTTGCCGTAGGTTCGCGGGATGACGACCTTATTCGCGCAATTGATCTTGTGATCCGGAACCAGGGGGGTCTTGTCGTGGTTTCCGGCAAAGATTCAACGGTACTCCCTCTTGGGTGTGCCGGCCTGATGTCCGTCCAGCGCTACGAAGAGGTCTGTAATTCTCTCCGCAGACTGAACAAGCATACTGAGGAGATCGGGGGAAGGGAGGATTCTTTCATGTATCTCTCCTTCCTCGCTCTTTCCGTGATTCCCAGTCTGAGGATTACGGAGCGGGGGCTTTTTGATGTGGACAGGTTCATGGATGTCCCGGTATTTTCCGGGTAGATCCCCTTCCCGTGAGGAAGGGCCCCATTTAAAGGAAACCCGGTACAACAAGTGACATAAATACAGAGGGGAAGATCAGGAACAGGATACCAAGAATGATCGGCTGATGGACAAGGTACACGGTAAGTGAATGGCGGCCGAGAAAACCGAATGTCCCTTTGAGAATTTCCGGTACCGCGAAGTTCCATCTCCTGATACCTCCGGGATAGGAGAGGGAGCCGAAATAGACACCGATCAGGACCACGCCGAGCCAGGGAATGACCGGGGTATAATCGATACTGTAGAAAGCGGACGGGTGGATGCCGAGCCAGAGAAGCCATCCCGAACCCCTCAATGCTGCAGCCACGGGGCCGAGAAGAATGAGAACAGATCCAGCCACCAGGTTCTGCCATGAAAATCCCGTGTAAAGGGGGCTTAATGCGACGGCAAGCCCGATCAGGTGCAGGATACCAAAAAGGATAAACGATCCGGGCAGGATCAGCCAGGTTACAAGGGTGATCCCGATCGCGATTGCAAAGATACCCGCTCCCCTTTTCACATATTTCAGAATGAATTCATAGGGGGACAACGTTTTCCGGGCGTTCGCTGCACTGATCGAAAGTGACACGCCCACGAGGAAGAGAAAGAGACCTGCTGTCGACAATGCCAGGAGCCTCCATGGAGGAGAACTCACCGGTACAGGCACAATCCCCAGGAAATATAGATCGAATACAATATGGAACACCACCATCATGATAACGGCAATTCCCCGTGCAAAGTCAATTTCAGGGAACCGTTCCGGCACGTGTGTTGTCGTCATGATGGGGGGATCCTGCTTCATTTTGTATCGTCGCAGTGCATGATAAGAATTGGTTTTTTTCCAGCCGGATTCATCAACCGGAGAGAAATAAAGAACGATTATGGCGTGACCCGAAAAGCCCCTGTCTGACCGCAGGAAGCGGATGATAAAATGGGAGCCGGAGCGTTCCAGGGCTTCATTCTCCACCCGGTGAATGGTACCGGGAACGAATCTCAAACTTTAACTGATCGTATTTTCCACATACTCCTGTGGCAGACCGGCCTGTTGCGGAGTGCCGGACACAAGGTTTAGGGATTGAAATGATCGACAAACTGCTTGAAGGAAATAAAAAGTTCAGAGAAGGTTTCTTCAAAGAGAACAAGGCGCACTACGATGAACTGACCAAGGGTCAAAACCCATCAGTACTCTGGATCGGATGTTCTGATTCACGTATCCAGACGGGGCATATCACGCAGACGATGCCCGGTACGCTCTTTATCCAGCGGAACATAGGGAACGTCGCGCCACTCCATGACTGGAACTTCGCCACCGTGCTTGAGTATGCCATCCGTCACCTGAAAGTGAAGGATATCGTTATCTGCGGGCATTCGGATTGTGGAGCGATCAAAGCCCTTGATAAGGAGACCGATGATGTGTATATCCCTCTATGGCTGAACAATGCGGTTGAAGCCAAGAGCCGGGTCGACGCGAAAATCCCTCTCCCGAAGACCCCGGATGAGGTAAAAGAGCGATCGCGCATGATCGAGCAGGAGAATGTCCGTCTTCAGATCGAGCACCTCAAACGCTACCCCGTTGTGAAAAAAGCACTCGCAGAGAAGAAAATTGAGATCCACGGGCTCTATTATGATCTTACCAATGGAGCCCTGACAACCATTGTGTGACCTTCACCCACACTTCTCTATCTCTTTTTGCATCAGCGGCAGAGAGATCCTTCCCATGGGAGTATATCTCCCGTTTATCAGTACAATGGGAAGAGGGGGGTAGTGCTCCTCAATGATCTTTTTCACATACGGGGGGATCCCGTTATCAATAAGGGTGAGCGTCAGGCTGACACGATCCCCGTACTCCTTTCTTATCTCATCCGAAAGTGCATTGAATGCCACCACCAGCTTCCCGGTGGGGTAACAATCATACAATCCGCAACTGCGGGTATTATCGCAGGGAAACGGGGAACACGAAATATCCTTTAATCCGATGATCTCGATATGGATCGGAGCTGCCATAGTAGGTACTGCTGCCGGTGATATTTTATCGTTCGGGATCCTGCAGCCTGCTGTTCTGTCAGCCGATTCTCACATGAACCTCTCGAAACGGTCTTTTGTTGCCTTGCAGACCGGGCAGACCAGCGGCGGAGTTTCTCTTGCACAAAGATAGCCGCACACCCTGCACCGCCATACCGGGAACGGCAGCTGCCTGCCCGCTGCCGGGGTGGATCGTAACCCGGCGCCGGCTCTCCTTTCGCTCCTCGGGGGCCTCCGTTCGGGAATTGAACCGACCGGTACTTTCTTCTTCAGGACATCATCGCTGACATACAGGGCACAATAACAGGCGTTATACTGATCAAGATCAGGGTCCCGGTAATCGCAGGGGCAGATAATATCCCGGTCCTCTTCCCGGTTCCCGAAGGATATGCGGCACGGGCAGGATGGATACCCGAACCGTTTTTCGTTCACAAGTAACCCCCTGACAAGGTTTTTTGTGAATTCCCGGTCAGGATTGAGGTGATATCCCCCCTCTTCCGCATCCCTGTCAAGTTTCTTGTACAGGGTCTCTGCCTCATCATCGGAGGGAGGGGGAAAAGTCATCCAAGCGCCTCCCGGATCTCATGTTCCTTAAACCCGATGATGACCCGGGTTCCGTTATCAATAACGAGGGTTGGAAAAGAACCGTGGGGATTGAATTTCTCGACTTCTTTTATCGCCTCCTCCAGTTCTTCCGGCGGCAGAAGATCGACAAAAATATAATAATGATCCACCCCGAGTTCTTTCAGGAGGGCTTTTGTCTTCGCACACCACCCGCACGTGCTCAGTGCAAAGAGGGTGATTTTTCCTTTTAATGTTCCCGGAACATGTTCCATTTTCATCTGGTTCATCGGATCCCTTCATTAGGGATTGCCGGATCTGCTATTTAATGCTATCAAAGAGATTACCCGCACCCTTTCATCCGGGGCTGACTCCCCTTCTGAAAATCGGGGAATCTCAAAAGATTTGGCCTGATCCAAACCCATATAGGGAGAAAAAGCGAGAATATCATGATTATCCTGGTGAAAATACGATGATATCTGTCGAAAAAGCAGTGAATGCAGGAAAAGAATCCCTGGAAGGTCGGATGGGGGCGATAGAAGGATCTTTTTCCTACGAAGAGACTGCATACCATCTCCCCGTTACCTTTGCACTCACAGGGAATATCGTGACTGAAGCGGGAGGAGCACAGGAGGCATACAGGGCATCTGCCCAAAATCCCCTTGTGGCGGGGGAATGCCTGCTGGCTCACCAGGCATCTCTCGAAGGAAAAGAGCCCTCACCTTATACAGGTTTTATCCCGGACGCAGTCCTGCGGACACTCGGCTACTCCCTCGTTGACGGGAGTATCCTCGGCCTGGTGCTGGTGGCAGGATCACCGCCTGCTCCTGATACGGCAGCCGGGCTCTGCCGTGAGCTCCAGGAAAAGTACATGCTCACGTTCCTTTCCGGAACCATCGTTCAAAATCTCACCTCTTCCGGGGTGAAAGTTGGGGCTGAATACCGGCTTGTCCCACTGGGATCCCGGCCGTTTTCCGCCCTCCATTTCATCGATATTATTGCCCGGGTAGCCATGATGTTCGGGGGGGTTACTCCCGGTGATGCAGAGAGACTGCTCTCGTATGCAAAGGAACGGGCAAAAGCGATTGTCATCGTTTTTCCGGGATTGAACGATGAGGAGATTGCGCTCGTGGATGCATTCCGTCTCCTTGGCATTCCGGTGATTGCCGCAGGGGACTATGACGGAAACGGGTGGATTCGGGTCCTGCCCGCAGATGCGGTACGTGCAGGAATGGACCTGAAAGGGATCAAGGTGAGCGTCACTGCCATTCCAATCCCCATGGCCTGTTCTCCGGCCTTTGAAGGGAAAAGCATCCGGAAAGAGGAGATGCAGGTGGAGTTTGGTGGTGGAAAATCCCCGGCATTTGAACTGCTGAGGGTCCGTCCGGCAGCAGAAGTACAGGACGGGAAAGTACGGCTGATCGGGCCTGATATCGATGCAATCCCGGAAGGATCTGCAGCCCCTCTCGGAATCATCATCGACGTTGCAGGGAAACAGATGAAAAAGGAGTATGAACCTGTCCTCGAACGGCGGATCCATAATTTTGTGAACTATGGTGAAGGCTCCTGGCATGTTGCCCAGCGTGACCTCATCTGGGTCCGGCTCTCAAAAGAGGCGGTGGCCAAGGGAGTCCGTATCCCGGATATCGGCACCCTTCTCGCAGCAAAATTCAGGATGGACTTCCCTGACCTGCTCGATGCTGTCCAGGTCACCCTCATTACCGATGAAAAGACTGTTCTTGCAGAACGGGAACTGGCCGAAAAGGTCTACCGGGAACGGGATGATCGAATCAGGGGGATGCGTGATACCGATGTGGATACTTTTTATTCATGCACGCTATGCCAGACCTTTGCCCCAAACCACGTCTGCATCATCACACCCGAACGACCTGCCCTGTGCGGGGCCATTACCTGGCTCGACGGGAAGATCGCGTACGAGATCGCACCGGCAGGTGCGAATCAGCCGGTGGAGAAGGGAAAAATCATTGACATGGACCGTGGAGAATTTGAGGGTGTCAACCGTTTTGTGAAAAAGGCATCCCATGGAGAGGTCGACCGCTGCTCCCTTTACAGCATCATGGAGTTCCCCATGACCTGCTGCGGGTGCTTCGAGTGCATCGCCGTAATGCTCCCGGAAGTGAACGGCTTTATGGTGGTAAACCGGGAATTCAAGGGGGTGACTCCTTCGGGAATGAGCTTCTCGACCCTTGCCGGGACGATCGGCGGGGGCGCCCAGACACCGGGTTTTGCCGGTATCTCGAAGAGTTATATCCTCTCCGAGCGGTTCCTGCAGGCCGAGGGGGGGATACAACGTCTTGTCTGGATGCCCGCGATCCTCCGGCAGGAACTGAAAGGGCGGCTTCTTGAAGTACTTGCAAAGAAGGGAATTGAATCACTCTTCGACAAAATTGCTGATGAAAACATGGCAGGGACAATCGGGGAGCTCGCTTCCTTCCTCGTCTCAGCCGACCATCCGGCTCTGGCAATGAAACCACTGTTTTAAGGAAGGGAGAAGATGGGACTTACGCCATTGTCTGAATGGAGCGGCCAGATCGGTGAACTGGTGATAGGTGCAACAAGAACCGATGGAGGGACCAGGAGTCATGCAGTGACCATCGGGGGAGAGCGTGACCTTCCCTATATCGGTATACCCCCCTCCGGACATATACCCCGTGTAGCATATGAACTCACGGATGATCCTTCCCTATGGCAGTCTGCTGCCATCCGTACTATCGGGGACAGGGCGCACGATCCGTCAGACTGGGCTGCATTTGCAGAAAAAGAGTTACAGCCTGACCTTATCCGGCTTTACCTTTCCAGCACTCGGAGACGGGGATTTTCTGACCTGTCCCAGATCGGAAAAACTGTGGAGGCTGTCCTCCAGGCCACGAAACTCCCCCTCATTATTGAAGGGAGCAATGATCCGGCCCTGGACAGTTCTGTCTTCCGGAAGATAGGGGAGGCAGCAGAAGGAGAGAGAGTGCTCCTGGGGACTGCCGAGTCCGGCCGGTACCGGAGTGCTGCTGCGGCTGCCATGGCATACGGCCACTCCCTCATTGCACAGTCACCCATAGACATCAACCTGGCAAAACAGCTGAACATCCTTCTCAGGGAGACTGGACTTCCCCATGACCGGATAGCGATCGATCCTTACACCGGTGCCCTGGGATACGGGTTCGAGTACTCGTACTCGGTGATGGAGCGGATCCGTTACTCTGCCCTTAAAGGGGATACTGACCTTGCAATGCCGTTGATCAGCTCGGCAGCCGATTCCCTCACGGTAAAGGAAGTCCGTGAAGCCGAAGGAGGAGATGCTGACCAGGCAGCGGTGGCATGGGAGATGTATTCCATGCTCCCGGCAACCCTTGCAGGGGCATCCATCGTATGCGTCCGGCACCCGTTATCCATAGCAGGGCTCAAATCAGCGATCGCATCACTCTGGAACGGGCAGAAATCAGTGGGGGTCTGACCGCTATGCCCCTCAAACCCCTCGACATCTACAAGCTCCTGCCGAAAAAGAACTGCAAGGAGTGCGGGGATCCCACCTGCCTTACCTTTGCCATGAAGCTGTCCGGGGGGAAAGCAAAACCGGAAGCCTGCCCGTACCTTGATGACAATGCAAAAACCATCCTCGGGGCGTCAACACGGCCGCCGGTCCGGAGAATCCGGATCGGGGTTGGCGAACGGGCACTGACTGTCGGGGAAGAACTGGTCCAGTTCAGGCATGAGAAATCCTTCTTCCACGAACCGGGAATCATGATCGCGGTCACGGACATGATGCCAGCAGAATCGATTAAAAAGGAGGTCATTTTTGTCCGTGACTGGGTCCTGACCAGGATAGGAACTGATCTCCGGCTCAACGGAATCGCGGTCCGTTCGGTAAGCGGGTCTCCTGAACAGTTTGCCCGGGCTGTCGGGGCTGTGGAAGAAGTTGCAGACCTCCCCGAAGTGCTGATGGCTGATGATCCCCTTGTCATGGAGGCGGGTCTTTCGGTCTGTGGCAACTATCGGCCCCTCATCCACGCTGCCAGATTGTTGCAATACAGGGAAATGTGCCGGCTTGCAAAAAAATACGGCTGTCCGCTTGCCATAAAAGCAGATTCGCTCGATTCACTTGCAGAACTTTCAGGTCTCTGTGTTGCGGAAGGAGTGGATCACCTCGTTCTCGATCTGTCTTCACCCAATCTCCATGCACTGCTGAATGCATCGACTGCCGTGAGGCAGCATGCGATCAGCCGCACGACACCGGCACTCGGCTATCCTGTCTGCATCGATACCGGTCTGGGCGGGCTTTCCGATGCCTCACTCATCGCAGGAGTCACGAAATTCGGGTCCGTGCTGATATGCGATGACCTCCCGGGGGCATCCAGAAAAGCTCTCCTGGTGCTCCGTCAGAATATCTACACCGATCCCCAGAAGCCAATCCAGATTACCCCGGGGCTGTACCGTGTCGGTACACCCGGGAGAGATTCCCCTGTGCTCCTGACTGTAAATTTCTCTCTCACATTCTTCACCCTGCAGGGCTATCTCGAAGCCTCACGCGTTCCCTGCTTCATGCTGATCGTGGATACAGAGGGTCTTTCGGTACTCACTGCCGTTGCATCGGGAAAACTCCAGGAGACGGTGGTCAGGGATGCAATCGGAAAATATGATCTTGCAAACGAGGTATCGCACAGGACCCTGATAATTCCCGGGTATTCAGCACCCCTTTCGGGAAGGATTGAGGAGATAACCGGCTGGAAAGTTCTTGTTGGTCCTCGTGATGCTGCAGATATCGCCGAGTTCCTCGAGAAGGAGTGGAAGCCCTGATTATGCCCACCGTAACGTTCCTCCCGAGTTTCCGGAAGACCGAAGTTGCACAAGGGAGCACCATCCTCGAGGCTGCACAAAAGGCCGGGTTTCACATGAATGTTGTCTGCGGAGGACAGGGCAAATGCGGGAAATGCACGGTAATGGTCAGGAGTGGCGAGACAGAGTTTGACCGTGAGAAATTCGGAAATTTTTTTTCCCGGGATGAGGCGGGAGAGGGAGCATGCCTCTCCTGCCAGACCAGAGTGATGGGGGATGTCCGTGTGCTCATTCCCGAAGGATCTCTTGTCCAGGAGCAGCAGATCCTCATCGACACCCCGGGTGTTCCTGTTGAATTAGACCCTGCTGTCTGGAAGTATGCCCTTTCCCTTCTCCCGCCAACACTTGATGATCCGTCCCCGGACCTTTCCCGTCTCCTCTGGGGAATCGAAAAAAAGGGCGGGCCGAAAGAGGGTGCTATCTACGCTCCTCTCGAGGTGATCCGCCAGATCCCGAAGGTGCTTCGGGAGAGCGGCTGGAAGATCACTGCCACCGTTGCCCTTGTTCCCGGGGGGTATCGTTTGATCAATGTTGAAAAGGGCAATACGACATCCCACTGCTACGGGGCAGCTGTCGACCTTGGCACAACTACCGTGGTTGTTTACCTGCGGTCCCTCATTGACGGGAGCATCGTCGGGATAGGATCCAACTACAACCGCCAGATAAGCTGTGGGGAAGATATTCTCTCCCGGGTCAACTATGCAAAAAGAGGTGGCCTGGGAAAGCTCCAGTCCCTTGCAACCGAGAGTATCAACGCGGCACTCACCACCGCTTCAAATTCAGCAGGGATCGACCGCGACGATATTTACGAAGTGGTGGTGGCCGGGAATACGATTATGACACACATCCTGATGGGAATCGACCCTGCATACATGATAGAGGAGCCGTATGTTCCGGTTGTCAGGCGCCACCTCACGACAGCTGCACGGAGAGTCGGCCTCGCGGTTGGCGAGAACTCCGGCCTGTTCATCTTCCCCGCGGTGAGCGATTTCATCGGGGGGGATATCATTGCCGATATCCTTGCATCCGGCATGACTGAAACAAACGACATATCACTCCTGATCGACATTGGTACCAACTTCGAGGTGGTGCTCGGGAACCGTGACTGGATGTTCGCATGTGCCGGGGCAGCAGGGCCGGCACTCGAGGGGGGGGAAGTCCTGTTTGGCATGAGGGCCAATCCCGGGGCAATCGAGCAGGTGAGCCTTGATCTTGATACCCTGGAGCCATCTTATCGGACTATCCGGAACCAGAAACCAAAAGGGCTGTGTGGTTCCGGCCTGATCGATCTTCTGGCAGAACTCCTCCGCGCCTGCGTCATTGACCGGACCGGGCGGATCAATCCTATGATCTCCCACGAGCGTATCAGGGAAGGCCGCCAGGTTCCTGAGTTTGTTGTCGCATGGAGGGATGAGACCTCGATCGGGAAGGAGATCGTGATCACGGAAAATGACATCAAAGCCCTTATCATGAGCAAGGCATCAATCCTCGCTGCCTGCCAGACCCTGATGAACCAGGCAGGGATCGAAAGATCGGCTATCTCCCGGATTTATTTTTCGGGAGCGTTTGGCAATTATATCAATAAGGACCATGCCATCATGATCGGCCTGATTCCTGAGGTTCCTGTGGACAGGGTGATTACCATG
The DNA here is from genome assembly GCA_028679275.1 of Methanoregulaceae archaeon. GTDB lineage: Archaea > Halobacteriota > Methanomicrobia > Methanomicrobiales > Methanospirillaceae > UBA9949. The sequence continues at coordinate 4,420 of JAJRBV010000052.1, read as the reverse complement.
GGAAATGGAGCGATTGCAGGGGCTAATATTGCCCTGCTTAACCGGAAAAAGAAGCGGATTCTCGACGAGATAGCCCGGAAAATTGCATATATTGAGTTGAATGCAGATCCCTCGTTCATGGACGAATATACGGGGAGTTGTTTTCTCCCCCATACCGATCTCTCCCTCTTTCCCGGGGTGGAACGGATGCTCGACCAGTGCAGGATCAGGAGGGTGAGCCCGTGAGCTGCCATATCCCTCCTCCGGAATGCGGGGCGACCGGCATAGGGGCACTCCCCCATACCGATCCCCGACAGGCATGCGATGAAGTGCTTGCCATCTACCCTGAATTCCCCTATATTCCGACGCTTCCGAACCACGGACTCCTCGAATCGATCGTGTTCTGTGACTCAGCAAGGCTTCCAGGGGGTGTGGTTCGGGATGGGAGGCTGCAGATTGATCCGGGAAGGGACATCAGCAGGGAGATGGAGCAGATCTACCTCGATTTCATTGAGAGAAACACGTCCCCCTATGCACTGACGCCGGATTATGCCTCGGGATTTGCAGAGATGTCAGGACGGAATTTTTCGTCATCAAAGATCCTCAAGTGCCAGGTTACCGGCCCGGTTACCTTCGGGATGCAGGTGGTTGACAGGGATCGGAGGCCTCTCTACTATGATGACCAGTTCGCAGATGTTCTCACAAAGATGATTGCACTCCGTGCCCGCTGGTGCGAAGAGACAATGTGCAGGTTTTCCGGGGTAAAAGAGACGATTGTGGTACTGAATGAGCCCTATTTTGCATCGCTTGGCTCAACCGTGGTACCTGTGCAGCAGGAGACTGTAACTGCCGGGTGGCACGACATTGCCGGTATGATCGAAGGAGGCCTCGGGATTCATTGCTGTTCAAACACAGACTGGGAGTATGTAATCAGCCTTGAACCCTCATTCCTCTCATTTGACGCATTTTCCGGTGCACGGGAATTTCTCCTCTTCATGGATGACCTCGTCGCATTTATGGAACAGGGAGGAGTGATTGCATGGGGGCTTGTCCCTTCCCAGGTTCAGGAGTTTCTGACTGTCACCCCAGGCGAACTGTATCGCCGTTATTCAGAGATTCGGGATCAGGTCACTGCTTTCTGCCCGGAAGAGCTGTTCTTCCGCCAGTCTGTCATCACGCCAACCTGTGGTATCCAGGCTGGTGGGACAGCACTCTCGGCTGATATCATGAGAGCAGCTGCAGACCTCTCCCAGAAGATACGCGGGGAGTGGACAGGATGAGAACCTTTTCCATCGCGATTACCGGGAAGGGGGGAACCGGAAAAACCACGGTGAGTGCACTCCTCGTGCGGGCGCTCGTCGATGCCGGAGAGACTCCGGTGCTTGCAGTCGATGCGGATCCAAACTCCAATCTCAATGAAGCGCTTGGTATTGAACTTCACGAAACACTCGGGTATATGCGGGAGGGAACATTCAGGGAGAGCATCCCTCCCGGGATGACACGGAATGCGTACATCGAACTCTGTTTCAGGAGAGCGATTGTCGAGGAGAAGGGATTTGACCTTGTCGCCATGGGGAGACCCGAAGGATCAGGCTGCTACTGCTTTGCAAACGACCTGTTAAAAACCTGCATGACCCTTCTAGGCCGGGACTACAGGTTCATAGTGATTGACAATGAGGCAGGAATGGAGCACCTGAGCCGCGGCACCATTGGGATCCCGGACATACTCATCATCGTGAGCGATCCCGGAGTACGGGGAATGAAGACCGCAGCAAGGATCCATGACCTTGCACGATCCCTGGGACTTTCCTCCGTACCCGTGCTCCTTGTCCTAAATCGGTTCAAGGGAAGTACGGCTGATTCGTTGATACCGGAACCTGCCTTGTTCATTCCTGAAGACCCGGCTATCGAAAAAGCCGAGCTCTCCGGCATGCCGGTAGGGTCCCTGAAAGAGGGATCTCCTGCCCGGGTTGCCGTGGAGCGGCTGGCAGGGATCATCCGTAGTATGGCACGGGAGAGGCAGCGTACCTGACCGATCAGAGATTCCCGCTCAGCCGTGCGATCTGGCCTGCGATATAATCGATCCATTCCCTTCCGAGGTCGATCATTTCGGCAAGTACAGCCTCGATTGAGTAAACGAGCCCATAGGTTCCGGAGATCTCCCCTTCGGGAGGATTCCCGGTTGAGAGGAGGAGGGCTGCAGCAACGAGTATGATGATGAAGAGGAGGAGCAGGATCGCGATGACAAGAGCTATCAGCATCCGAAGTCGCATTGCTGTCATTTCCCTTATTGCGTGTGTTCAGTAATTAAGATTGATCATCCCCATGAGAATTTCATGAATCGTCCCGGTCCCTGCTGCCAGTCACGACCCAGAAAATGGAAAACCACGATGATTCAGTCAATAAATCGAAAGATATAAGGGAGCACAATCTTACATCGATACTATGTGCGCCCGCTTTTTTGACCGCTTTTTTAAACCACGCCCGCACATTGTGGAGAGTCCTCCCCCACCCTCTATCAGCCATGGTCCTGGTATCTATGTCCCTGAATTCAAGGTGAAACCCTATTTCATTGTGGCGTCCGTCGAGATGGGCAATACCACGACAAAGTGCATCCTCACCGGTGTAAATCTTGAAACGGGAATGAGTTATGTCATCAACAAGACGGTGAAAATGAGCAGGGATGTAAGGAGACCAAAATCCGGAGAGGAGATCTTTGGCGAGACACTGGACGGAACAAAACTTACCAGGGAGTCAGTCACCGAACTCGTGAAAGATACGCTCATCCAGTGTCACAGGGATGTGCACCTCGACATACAGAAAGATCTTGATTTCGTGGTGCGAAGTACCGGGGTGGTAGCAGCGATGGACTCCCCTGATCAGGTGGGGTCGTTCGTGCTCGCCCTCGCAAACGGATGCCTTAATGCAGGGGTCCCTCCCAAGAAAATGACCCCGCCGATGTCAAAAGCGAACCAGCCCCAGAAACTGCAGCCGTTCTCCTACGCGGACAAGGTTGTCTTTATCGGAGCGGTTGCCGGGGTCATTCCCCCTGTGGGAAGTACCGGGGTCGAGATGGTTGCCAACGAGATGGAGGGGGAACTTGCCATGGCGGGCATCAAGGAGGGGGCAAAGTGGACTCCTGTTGACTTCCGGAATCCCTGCATCTCGATCGATTTCGGGACGACTCTCGATGGAAGAATCACAAGTGATGTGACAAAAGAGGATCCCAATCCTTTCGCAAAAACCATCGGGAACTTTTGTGGCCTCGCCGGGGCTGTCCCGGATGCTATTGTCAAGGGATCCGGGCTTGTCGATTCCCGTACAGGGACTGCCCTTGATGTTTTCGGAGACCGGAGCGTCATATCCGAGTTCACCCTGAAGGGACAGAGCGATACGGTCAGGGAGTATGTCAGGAGGTGTCATGAGCTCATCGATATCAGGATTGTCCCCCCCGAGAGGAAGAGGTTTGGGAGGGTACCTGTCTATGCAGATGTCGCAAAGGAATCAGGGGTGGCACTGATCGGGTGTGATGCAGGAGAGAACGGAAGTGCCCTTGACCAGCTGAAAGAGATCGGGGCTGAGATCTACAGGAACCACAGCCTCAGCCTGCTCAATGATGTGATCGATCGTGTCTGTGCAGAGATGGCGCTCCGCCTGATTGATATCACGCGTGAAGGGGGCATGCTGTTGCCGAATTCATCGATCGGTTTTACGGGGCGGGCAGCAATATCCGGGAGAAAACCGGAGTATATCCTCGAAGGGATTACTGAAAGAAAACTCTTTTTGGACCCAAATGACCACCTGGTCTTTGTGGATGACGGCCTTGCCCGGGGAGCAGCACTGATGGGGCGCTGCATGAATTCCCTTGGGAAGCCGAAAAACCCGATCGGAGGGGTCAGGGGAGGCCCCTGCATCATGGCGAGAAGGATAAAAGCAGGAAAGTAGAGGTGATACGAGATGTCTGAAGAGAATTCATCACCGGGTGTGACAGCAGGACAGCCCGAGAAAGAACTTTTTGATCTCCTGATACCCCCGGGGGTCCCAAGCAAGCTGATAATCGAGATTACCCAGAAATTCGATGTCGAGGTTGTTGAACGGAAGGAGCGCCTGTATTTTGCGAACATGGAAGGGGATGAGCGGGAGCTACTTGCGTTCCGGGGCAGCCGGGAAGAACTTGAGAAAGCGCACGCCTACCTGATGGACGAGCTGAAAAAATTCATCGGGGAATAATTCCTGCGGGCGTTTTGAGGGGATATGCAGGATCCCGGACACCAGGTTATTCCGGCCTGCAAAGGCGCCATCCCAGCCTCTGTCTTTCCCGCTCCACCGATGAGAACGGTACCGGTCCGGCCAGGGAGTGATCACAACCAGGGAACAGGGATCAGAGATCCGGCATCTGGCGTGCGATATACCATGCATGGATCGCAATGATTGTCCAAAA
>JAJRBV010000179.1 GCA_028679275.1 Methanoregulaceae archaeon | reverse complement strand
GCAGTTCCTGCAGAACGTGCGGTAAAAGCCCCTGCTTTTTATCGTATCGGGAACCGGAATCCCTGAGGGGGGCCTGATGCCCTGGTGTTCAGAGACAAAAGGTCTCCCGATTTCACGGATCCCTGTAATGGCGTCATTCACAGAAGGTGGGGGATACACGGTAACAATCCGGGAATCCCCTGCAGCCGCACCCACTCCGGCAACCCCGCCCTCCATCCGGTTCAGCCTGCTATTCCTGGACCATTCAAACATCCCCGGGAGATGTGACTCGGCGAGATCCACCCTTCCCTTCATCGTCAGGCCGGGATCGGCAAGTCTCCCTGCACCTGGTTTCCGGGGAACCGTTTCTTCCACTGCTTCTCCGTAGATAAGCGGAGGTGTAATGCGGAGGATTGCCATGCGGGAAAATTCCTCAGATGCAGCGAACGCAGCTTCGACGCTCCGGGCACAGACCTCCGGACCCGGTTCAAGGACAGGGACCTGCGCCAGCTCACCATAGTAACGGGAGTCCAGTGCACTTGTCGATGCCGCTGCACCCGGATCGTCACCGGCAATAATCACAACCCCGGCGATCAGGCCCTGGGTGGTTGCCTGCACCAGGGGATCGGCACAGGCATTGAGTCCCACATTCTTCATGATTACGGCAGCCCTCCTCCCTGAGATTGAATCCCCTAGTGCATACTCCAGGGCAACTTTTTCTGCATCCACCAGGACGGCCCCTGTCGCTCCGGCCAGTTCAGTGACCGGGTATCCGGGGACGGCATAGCAACAATCCGCACTGACGGCCAGGGCTCTTGCAAGCACCTCATATCCTTTCATATCAATGCATCCCTCCCCGGGACCAGATCGCATCCCGTGCATTCCACACACATGGTCCTTGCATGAGCGGGATTGAGTCCTGCTGCAGAGAGGGCGTCAGTGTGGAAGGTATAGAGACGGAGGAGGCGTTCTGCAGGGGGGCGGGAGTATCCGGCCAGTGCACCTGCCGGGTTTAGAGGCCGGAGGACAGGGATTACCCCGATTGCACAGAGAGCGCTGATGCAGGACTCTGCCTCCCCGTCACTCTCCCCGAGCCCGATGATCAGGTTGGAGAAAACATGGTCCTTGCCGAACAGTTCAACAGATCTTTGGAGCGCATTCCAGACTGCCTCGTAGGGCAATCCCGGGCACATAATTGTAAACAGATCCCTGGTCGCTGCCTCGACGTTGAATTTTACTTCTGCAACGCCCGCTGCGTGCAGCCGTCCGGCTGTATTCTCCCCGGGAAAAATCGATACTCCGATGGGAAGGCTGAACCGCTGCAGTCTCTTTACTACCGAGAGAACGTACTCCTCTTCCTCTTCGATGCTTGCAAGCACCCCGCTTGTCAGTGCGATCGAATCGATCCGGTCTTTCACGGATTCAACCATTGCTTCGATCTCCCGGGGCGTTTTCCTGCCGGCGGTTATGGCAGGGACCTCGCAATACCGGCAGCGGAAAACACATCCGCTCGTTACCGTTATGTACGCCTGCCTGGGGCAGTGGAGGGCGACTTTTTCAAGCATGCCCGTGATTTCAGTACCACAGTCATTCAGGATTGCACGTCCGGACCCGAGGTGGACGAGCTCTAGGGAACTTTCCGGGTCGATCGCAAGCCTCACTCTCCCTCTTCCGGTCGAGAAAAACACTGATCCGCCCGATCCTGCGCCCGGACCTGCAGTTGATGACGAGCGGTACGGGCCGGCAGGTTCTCCCGAGAGACGGATTGTCCCTTGTGATAGGAGGCGTGCCTTCAGTCCTGGCCAGTCCATAGCGAGAGTGCCTCCTCAAAACGGGTGTAGAAGGGGATTGCTGCCACCGCACCGATAATCCCCCTTCCTTCCATGATCAGTTCGAGATGTCCTTCCCGTGGAACCGGCAGGAGGTCGCGACGGACCTCCCCTTTTTTCACCATCCATGCGAACGGAAGGAGAGGGGAGGGATCAAATCCCGTGAATACCGCCATCCCCGTCTCATCAGAGAGGGTATACTTCTCGAGCAGGATGCGGAACCGGTCGATAAGCTGCCGGGGATTGGACGATGCAAATTCACAGACGATGCTGACACAGTTTTTCGTACGATAAGGAACCGGAAAGAGCTGTACGATAGTATGCGAGAGGTAACGGGAGATTTCATCCTCAACTTCCCTGGCGATGTTGTGGGCAAGGGTCCAGCTGGCCCCTTTTTCAGGGGTATCGGTATCGTCCACTCCGATAAGGACCCGCTGCTTCTTCGGGAGCCAGATCGTGGAACCTGCCCGCTTCCCGCCACCGGAAGGGTCGCTCACACAGCGTATCACTCCACCCGCATACGACCGGCAATCGGAGGCACCTACCCCACCTCCGCCGATACCGACATACGAAACCGCTATCTCGGTATCGCCAACCTCTGCCCCGCAAATACCGGCAGGGAACCTGGAACCCTGGAGATCCAGATCTGCAGTTCCCGGTTTGAGGAGATACCGCATCGAGGAACCGACATTCCTGGCAGATCGGACAACAGGACTCTGTACATAGTGATGCCGCGACCACATCGCTCCTCCGATACAATCAAAGAACTCGATGAGCTCGATCTCAGTGCCGGTTTCACTGGCAACCGCAACGATCCCCGGATACCTTATTACGTACGGGTATCCGGGCATCTCCTGCACGTCCCTGGATATTCCCGAATCACCGGGTACCCGGATACCGGGGGATTCCTCACTTTCTGTCTCCCTGCCTGCCATGGACCAGAAAACGCTCCCGGGAGCGCCAGCACCAGCTCTCCCCTGCTTTCGTTGCCGAAAATATCGTTAACAAAATAATCGGCAACAAGATATATAATTCAATCGTTCTGCCCGAAGAGGAGAGAAAAAATTAGAGTAGTTTGTACAGTTCAAATTTGAAGGGACCAAGGGAACCGCCGAAGTTGCCGGCGGTTATATACTTCACCCCCGGGACCATGCATGCTGCACGGATTCCCTTCGCCATTGCCTCTCCGACACATTTCTCATCAATGCCATCGATAACGATCTCGTAGACCCCGGTTATCCCTGCAGGTACCTTGCTGTCAGACACTTTTTCACGGAGTGTAGGACAGTATTTCTCGTTCGTGCTTGCAGGCATGAACTTGTACTTGTTCGAGCCGACTTTGGAACCGCTTGCCACTACTCCACCCGGGAAACTCGTGATTACCCCGCAGACCGAGTCGATTGCCTCCACGGCGGTCTGGGCTCCCATGAGGGCAGCCATCTGGTTCTCACCCATGACAAAGAAATTGCCTCCGGCAACCCCCTTGACGATCCCGAACTCTTCTTCACCGATATATTCCCCTTCCATGATCGGTATGACCCAGCATTTCCTGCCGCCAACTTCCTTCTGGTACTCATACCCGTCGCCGAAGAAGTGGAGTTTGACCGCAATCTTCTCTGCCGCATCAGGGAGGCCGTCGAAAACTGCGGTAGTGGGGGAGGTGAGGACACATTCGGCGAGCCGCTCGACCACCTGCTCTTTCAGCTTCTTCTTTGCAGCACAGATCAGGATTGCAACTCCCGGCCTGCCATCAGGAGTCTCATCCGCTCCGAGGTTTCGTTCAATCCCTGCCTCGCAGGGACACCCGATGGCCGAAGTGGCAAACCCGGTTGCTTCCGTAGCTGCTTTCAGTGCCCATTCCCTGTTCACCGCTGTGATAATGATCCGGGAGATCCACGTGGGAAAGGCCTCCGCGTAGGTATTGTCGATTGGTACTCCGTTTATCTGCATGGAATTTCCTCTTTTATACAAAGATAATAGGATGAAGCTAGAATAAATTTTCTAATTGCCACCGGAGAAGAAAAGCTCGGAGTTATTTGCGGAGCAGCATACGGGGCATGCATCTCCCCGTTCATTGTTGTCCCAGGTATTGCTGTTGTACCCTTTTTCCAGAGAAGGCGCAGCCCTGTTATTATATATAATTTAGTATATGGTGCATGTACTTAACGAAGCGCAG
>JAJRBV010000115.1 GCA_028679275.1 Methanoregulaceae archaeon | reverse complement strand
GAATCTCTTCAGAAACCTGGAATTTTACGTACGTCTTTGCCATAACTCACCTCATTCAGGAGTAGCGTAGTCTCCCTCATCACTCATCAGTCAGTGACGACGATGTAGCTATATGAAATCAACAGGAATGGCAATAAATGTTTGTGAAAGGACCCGGCCACACGGTTCTTTCAGGCGGAAAGCGAGTAGACCTGCACCCCTGACTGGTTATAGATAAGGGGAAGGCCGGCTTCCCCGGCCCTCACCCTATACCGTTCCCGTTCTGTATCCCCGACATAGAGGAGCGTTGCATTGTACTTCTTCATCAGGGGAACGGTCTGTTCCGGGTCCTCGTAGATAAGCCTGATATCGTTCACTCTCTCCCCGTACCACCCGTCAGCCCGCCACATGTACTCATGGAACGGCATACCGATGATGGCCGGTATGCCGGTAAACGAGGATATGCGGGAATAGTAGGTGTAGTCCCCCCCCTCTGCTTCAACGAGACCGTAGCGACCCTCCAGGGACCGGAGGAAGGATACCGCCTGTGCATCTCCCGGGTGGGCGGTGTCAAGCCAGGAAAGCCCGTCGAGTGTGGCACCGCGGTAACTGTATTCCAGGGGGATTACCAGTGGTGCGATGAGAAGAACTGCAACCACGATAAGAAGAGCACCTGTTTTCATGCTCCGGCTGATTCGCAGGCCCGAAACGGGTTGTTCAAGCATCATGGCAAGCATCGCAAAGCCTGAGGATGCCATCAGGATCCACGCAGGAAGATAGAATTTAAAGACAGTGTTCATCCGGTAGTACACGTCGCCCATGTTATCTTTCAGGTAGAAAAATTCACAGAAGATGATCACGGCAAGCCCGCACATTGCGAGGAGTTCAGCCGGATTTCTCTTCTTTGCAAGCAGGAAGCATGCAAGGGGCAGGGCTGCTATTCCCGCAGCTGCATACCCCGCAAGAATGAAGGGGAGCGGGGTGAGGAGAACGAGGGGCATCCTGACGATCTCCTTTCTCAGATAGATGAGGAATATCAGGAGGAACAGGCCGTGGACGAGGAGGAATGCAGTGACCGGGCTTGGGGTGCTCACAATTCCGATCCCTTTGATACCCCCTGTGTTCAGCTGGAGGTAGTAGGGAAGATAGACCAGGAGGGAAAGGAACGGGACGAGGAGAAGGAAACTGTAGGGCCTGCCCATGAACCCATGCGCCGGATCGGTGTTCCGGCCTGAACGGGAAGCATCCGGCATCCCGGGTTCCCCCTCCCCTGCACTACCCCGGTTCGAAATCCAGATCAGGAGCCCGAAAAGCATGGTGACCGGGGCATAGAGGAGCACATCCCAGGTGTTGATGAGTGGCATAGATCCAAGCGAGAGTGCACAGAGGAAGGCCACGATCAGGCGGTGTTTTTCTGCCAGAACTTTCCAGTATTTCAGGGCAAAGACGAGCAGGAAGAGGAGGAATACCTGGTTGCACAGCGAGACAACATGGGCATGGACATCTCCCCAGACAAACGAGAATGCCGGGTATTCATTGATCGTGTCAGGGATCGTGCGGGTACTGTCCCAGAGAACGGCACCGGCAGATTTTCCCTGGATGACCTGCCAGATGAAGGATGGATTGACCACCAGGAAAGTCAGGAGGGGCAGCCAGTGCAGGCGGTTTGAGAGGAGATGGGCCAGGGCATACATACCTACGGCTGCATTGGCAAGCACGGTAGGAAGCGCCAGGTTAAACGCGATATTTGAAGGGACCCCTGCCACAATCCCAAGGGCGCCAAACATCCAGTAACCGAGGTAATAGTAGACGTCAAGCGATCCGCCAAGGAACCATGGATCGACGGGAGGGACGACCGGGTCCCTCATCACCGAGGCAAGAAATGCATGGTCCATGAACTTCTCTGCAAACGAGATACTCGGGTTGATGAACCGGAGCTCGAGCATGAAGAGAAAAAAGACAATAAATACAAGAGCCCATTTGCCCTGGCCGGTAAAAGCATCACGACGGTAACATCCCTGGTAGGCAAACCAGAAGAGCAGGGCGGCAAACGGGATAAACGCGATCCAGACGGGAACGTTCAGGAGCCCGCAGTACCAGGATATCAGCGTGAATAGAAGCAGGGAGGCAGGAAATGCAGCAGGGAAGGCGAACTCTTTCAGCACCGGCCGTAGGACAGGCCACACCGCCAGCTGGAGCAGCACGAGCAGGATCAGCCAGCCTGCCACCATCAGGAACTGGAGTTCATACCCCGGGCTGGTCATCCTTTGAGAGCTCCTTTCTGAAAGCGGATTTTATGGTATCAAGCACCCAGTCCCCGAAGAAGTAGATGGAGATGATCCCCCCGCCCAGGGTGACCAGGTTCTTGAGAAGATGATCGATCACCGCAATGAGGGTTGCGACAGCAGGATCCGTCCCTGCAGCGGTAAAAATCAGGGCGACCGATAACTCGTATGTCCCTACCCCCCCGGGCGTGATCGGAATGGCTTTCACCAGGTTTCCAACCACGATGGCAAGCATGACAACCGCAAACGGTATCGTCACCCCGAACATCATTGCCACGAACAGGCAGACGAATACATCAAGGAGCCAGATCACGATTGACGAAGTGGACAGGGCTAAAACCGACTTTGCCGAGAGCGAGACCTGCCGGATCTGGTCGAGCATGGCAAGCAGGATGCCGATGTAACGGTTTTCTGACACGAACCGGTCGCTGATGGAGAGGAAGATAAAAAACCCGGCACCAAGGATGAGCGTCAGGATGATGAGCCAGATAAATGCCCGGGGAACGTCCAGAACGAACAGTAGGGAGACCGCGCCAAGGAGGGCTACCATGACGATATCAAACAACCTCTCTACAACGATTGAGGAGATGCCCTGTGAGATGCCTGCTCCGTATTCGTGCTTCAGTATAAACACCCGTACGAGGTCACCGAGCCTTGCGGGAACGATCAGGTTTGCTGTCTGCGAAATAAAAATGCACCCGGTGGAAAAAAGGAAACTGCATCGGATCCCGATTCCTGATAGGATCACCTTGTACCGGAGGCCACGGAGGAGCCATGCGAGAAGGCAGACTACCGCGGCAAGCGCGAGGTATCCCCAGACGATGTGTTCGAGCGCTACGACCAGGTCATCCTTCACGCGGAAGAGCATGAAGAGGAGAATCCCTGCTGCAATCAGCGTGGATACCAGGATGGCGCTAATCTTTCGAAACATGGAGCTGCCACCACAGCCGGAGGACTGCCGTCCCCATATCCCACACGTCATGTCTCCGGACGGTTGTTTTCTCTCCCTGCTGCCATGAGACAGGGAATTCACAGATCCGGTACCCCTTTCTCCCGGCCCTGACCAGCACTTCGGTATCCCAGAACCAGTGGGTATCTTTTACCGAAGGTATCACCCCCAGCAGCCGATCCCGTAAGAAGGCCTTGAACCCGCACTGGTGGTCGTGAAGCCGGCTGCCAAGCAGGGTCCGGACAAGGAGATTGTATCCCCTGCTCGCAACCTCACGCCCCCCGCTCCTCCTGATCCGGCTCTCCGGAAGGAGCCGTGAACCCGTGGCGATATCGTACCCGTTCCTGATCGCTCCGATCAGGGTATTCAGGTGCTTCATATCGGTCGCAAGATCAACGTCAAAGTAACAGACGATCCTCCCTCCTGCCCCGGAGAAAGCCCGGTTCAGGGCTTTCCCCCGGCCAAGCCGTTCATCGCTGTGGAACAGGCGGACCCGGGGATCTTTTTCCGCCCAAGCCCGGACAAGTTCAGCACTTCCGTCCGTACTCCCGTCCTCGGCAATGATCAGCTCAAAGTCCCGGGTGACCGTCTCAAGAGTGGAGAGTGACAGGGGGAGAGCCATGGCAAGCGCGTCCCTGTCATTGTATACAGGGATTACTGCACTTACCTCGATACCTGTCACGGATTTCCCTCTGAGATTGCTGCGGCGGCCTGATATCCTGCGAGGACTGATCCTTCCATGCTTCGCTCCGGGTAGTTGGAGAGTGAAAACATTCCCGCAAAGAAGAGGCCTTTCTCCTGGTATGACGGGATCAGTCTCCGGTATCCCGTGGTAAAGACCGGCCCTGCAAATGGTTCGACAGCGAGGCGTTCCCAGTGAACTGCATCCGGCGGGACAGAAAACCTTTTACAGAATGCATCACGCATCATGATGCCTGCATGCCCCGGGAGGGTTCCGTGGAAATAGGAAGCCAGGTACACGATATGCTCCCCATACCGTTCAGGAGGAACAAAATTGGTATGGGT
>JAJRBV010000102.1 GCA_028679275.1 Methanoregulaceae archaeon | reverse complement strand
CTTGTCCAGGGTCAAATGAGGAAAAACCTGCTTTTTCTGCAACCTTGACATTGAAAGCAGGATCGGCGGTAGCCATATGCACGAAGGGAAATGACGGGGGATCCGATGTCCTGAAAATTTCAGAAGCCCCCCATTCAAAGAATGTGATCTGATCTCCGGAAGGATCGTTGAACATGAACGCGGTTGCCGTGTGTTTCCCTGGGACAGTATAGAACCGGGTGAAAACCCCGTTCTCTTTTAACCATGCCTGGTAATCACTCCCTTCAAAATCTTCTCCAACTGCACTTACCAGGGTAACCTCTCCGCCAAGCCTTGCAATTCCTGTAGCGATATTGGCTGCACCACCACCGAAGAGGATGCTACGGGCCGTGATGGTGGATGACCCGTTCCTGACAGGAAGGGAAGAGACCCGGGAGATATGGTCGATCGCCGTATGGCCAACAATGTGGATCATAGCTCACATACTTCTTTTACCTGGAGCGGAATGTCACGAAGCGCTTTACCGACCACGGATTTTGCGATCTTTGCCGCGTGTTCTTCGGAATCAGCCCTGAATACTTTCATCTCAAGCAACAGCCCGACAAGCGCGGTATTTGCTACGACCAGCGCACTGTTCAGCTCTCCCTCACAGAAGGGGCATTCGAGCATCCCTGCCTCGATCTCAACATATTTTGCGGAAGGATTCAGTCTTTTACCGGCTTCGCTTATGGCTATCCCCACCGCGTCATCAAGGGATTTTACATCCTTGATCACCCATGCAGACTCCAGCATCACTACATAATCAGGCATCGAGATACCACTCCTCGGTATGGAAATGCTCACTTACCGGCATCCGCTCGGTAAGCTGTGAAGGCAATCTCCCTTTCCCTATACAGAGCATTGCAACCGGGCGGACATGGGGGGGAAGGGAGAGGATCTCTTTTACTTCCTCCTCATCAAACGCACCGACCCAGCAGGATCTGATCTGGATAGCATGCGCCGCTAGCATCAGGTAGGTACAGGCAATAGTGGCGTCCTGGACCGCGTACAGGATTCCTCTCTCTCCATAGCGGGACATGGACCGCACGTAGTTCGCACATACTACAATCACGGCGGGAGCATGCAGAACCTGGGGTTGCCCCAGTGCCGCGTCGGACAGCGCTTCTTTCCTTCCCGGATCCCTGATGAGAACCACGTCCCATGCTTCAAGGTTCCCGGCGCTTGGAGCCGTTATTGCGCAATCCAGGAGGTAGGTGATCTCGTCATCACCAATCTCTTCACTGCTGTAATCACGGACAGAGCAACGGGTGTTCAGAAATCCGTGAAATTCAGAGGAGTCCATTGTCTGATAACACCTGCCAGGCTCCCTGGGCAGCGGTGGTTGCCGCAGTGATTGATTCTGATAATTTCAGGGAGGCAGATCCGTACTGGTCGCTCTCAACAAGGCTGATGGCTTCACTCAGGAGCCCGATAGCTTTCCTGAACTCAGCTCTCTCGGTATCCCGGAATGCAAACTCCAGTTCGGCACGCACCGATTCAAGGACCATGACGAGCATCCGCTTTGCCCCCGCTCTCTCCTGTTCCGGAAACCCGGGGAGAGCTATCGTGAGCTGTGAGCAGATGATCAGTTCTGACTTCGCACGCTCGGCAAACTGGTAACTTTTCACTGCAGTCTTCAGATCCATGTTCACTCTATCAGCTCAGCCTGTGATGAGTGTTACGGCAGGAAACTGATATACTCCGGAAAAAAGGAATTTATTTCTGTTGTACAGGGAATTATCGGGCCGATTTCTGTTTTGCGCCCATAACAGAGGCTTTTGCCCGTCGCATAGGTCTTCGGATCATGGGATTTGCAGCAGGACCCTGCTCACCGCGCCCTCCACGGGCCCCCCGTCCGCCTCTTCCCCCCCTTGAACCGCCCCTCCGGGGTCCTCCTCTTCCGTCACCGGTCGCTGCCTCGAGTTTTTTAAGCGATGCCCCGGCTTTGAACCGCTGGTTGGGCCCTGCCCGCTTCAATTCACCTTCAGCTTTCGGCACCAGGCGTATCTGACCTTTTACACCCTTCACCTGCACCCACTGGACTGATCCTGTCTTACCCATAAGAAAAACTCCTTACCTATTATATCCGGCGTTATCTTAAACCTTGTCACCGGGAACGTTCCCAGACAGATTCCGTGCAATCTCCTCCTTCAGTACCTGGCTCACCAGTTTGCCATCAACCGAGCCCCGTACTTCTGCCATCACAATTCCCATGAGGGGTCCGAGTGCACCCATCCCTTTTTCCTTTACAAACTCGCGCCGGTCCTGTACGATTGTACGAACAATATCCTCAAGGCGGTCACGGGATACTTCTGGTGCGCATTCAATAACAGCCTCCCTGACCGCAAAGCCGGCTGCCACTTTTTCGAGGATTGCAGGCACTGCCTCCTTTGCCGCCCGGCCGTCCTCAACTGCCTTTAAAACATCCAGGATATCATCATCCGAGAGACAGGATATATCGGAGCCGGCTCGTGCAAGTTCCTTCCTGCTCGAAAGCAGGGTTCGAGCCGCCAGCGATGGCGTTATACCTTCGCCAACCGCCCGTTCAAAGAGAAAGACCTGTTCGGAGGCGGCCAGCTGTGAGGCAAGGGCAGGGTCCAGGCTGAGATCCCGGACAAACCGCTCCGCTTTCTCAACAAGCAGTTCAGGTACCGTGAGCCCTTCATACCACTCCGCATCTATCCGGACTGGAAAGACATCGGTCTCCGGGTACATTCTTGCAGCCCCGGGAAGAGGGCGCATGTATGAGGTGCTTCCCCCCTCAAGCATCTTCCTTGTCTCTTCGGGTACTCCTTTCAGTGCAGTTTCTGCCCTCCTGATAACCTGCAGCGCGGCACAGGAAGCCTTTTTCGTGTCAGCAGCAACGATGACAATGCACTCGTCAGGTCCCGATTTGAGATGATTCCGGAGGCACTCCACCTCCCCTGCGGTGATTCCATAGGCAGGGAGCTCATCAGTGTGGAATATTCCCCCGACTCCGCATTTCTTTGCATAATCAGAGAACTCGCTGCCAAGCCTTCTCCCGGGCTGTATCTCGCTGCCGACAAGCCCCGCAAATCCCGGAAGGCGTACGGCAAGGATATGACGCGCTTTCTTGAGGATCGTGGAGGAGGTGGAGGTAAAAAGACCGGTGATGTCAACAGGTGAACGGGTGACGGATGCCCCCCTCTTCCTGAGCTCGTCCCGAATCGCAACGAGGCTGTTCTGCCGCCGGGCCTCGCGATCGACCACCTCCGCAATCAGGTCAAGTTCCTGCACTCCTTTGATCTCGACACGGGCCCCTTCCCGTATCGAGATATTGATGTCCTGCCGGATTGTTCCAAGCCCCCGCTTGACACGACCCGTAGAACGGAGCACCATCCCCAGGTACCCGGCGATCTGCCGGACCTCTCCGGGGGTTTTCATGCACGGTGAGGTCGTTAACTCAACCAGTGGAATTCCCAGGCGGTCTAGGGAGAATGTATCCCCCTCCACCCTCTGGGCGGCCTCTTCCTCAAGGCATATGGTCTCGATCTTCCCGCCATTCGGGAGCATACCGTCTACTGCGATGAGTGCCGTTCTCTGGAACCCGCTTGTATTCGACCCGTCAATCACAAGTTTTCGCATGGTATGTATCTGCTCAATAGGGGTCATCCCAAAAAGGCGGGAAATGATACAGGAAAGTTCAAGGGCCTCCGGGTTCAGGGATGCAGGCGGCTCTTCATCATATTCAACAAGGCATGTCGTGTCGTATCCGAAATAACAAAACATGCGTTCGTGCTTCATCTCTTCTTGTGCCGCGGCATCGATCTCTCCAAGTTCGCTCTCGGTCGCCCTCAGGTAACGGAAAAACTCCCTGTCATGCTCATCA
>JAJRBV010000178.1 GCA_028679275.1 Methanoregulaceae archaeon | reverse complement strand
TCTTCGGTTCCCAGAGAATTTCTCCTGCAGGCAGGGTATCAAGGCACTGCCGGATAATACCAATCGACTGGCCGATCTCGAGGAGTCTTACGATGATCCGGTCATAGACATCCCCGCGAGGTCCCCCGGTTTCTGCCGGAGGGAGTATTGCTTTCACATCGAGATCGCCGTAGGCGCAGTACGGGTAATCCTGCCGGACATCCATGTTCAGGCCGGATGCCCTCGCGGTAGGTCCGATCGTGCAGAGCAGGCGGGCGTCATCTTCGGAGAGGAATCCGTGGTCCCGGCACCGCATGCGGATCGTGCTGTCCTCAAGGAAGAGGGTTGCCATCTGATCGAGGAGCCCCTGGTAATACGCGAGCCCCTTCTCGATCAGCGGCCGCTGCTCTTCGGAAATGTCCCTCCGGACCCCGCCGATCTGGATAATGCCGTAATTCACCCGGTTTCCGGTAAGGTTCTCAATCAGGTCCATTGACTCCTCGCGTACACGCCAGGCAAGGTAAAAGAGCGAGTCAAAACCAAGCTCATGGGCCGCGACACCCGCCCAGAGGAGATGGGACTGTATCCGTTCGAGTTCGTGGAGGATCGTCCTGATATAATCAGCCCGCTCGGGAACCTCTATCCCTGCAATCTGCTCGACGGCACGGGCAAACGATAGGGAATGCACGATCCCGCAGATCCCGCAGACCCGATCCGTGAGATGCACTATCTGGACCGGATTTCTCCTCATCCCCATCCATTCGATGCCACGGTGGGTCTGTCCGGGGGCAAAGTCCACGGTTTTGACGATCTCGCCCTCCATGCCGAAGGTAAACATCACCGGTTCCTTGAGAGCGGGATGAACCGGCCCGATCGGAACCGTGTAGGGGACTGTTTTTTTGGTCTTTTCAGTGCTCATGATGACTCCCCTCCTGCCTTCTTCTCTTCTTCAGCAGGCGCCTTTTCGGGGACCGGGGGTGCCGGGCGATCTGACGGCCGGTCCACCTCCCAGAGATTCCTGATCATCTCCGGGGGTATTCCGGTCTCATCCTTCCTCCAGGGGTAGACTCCCTGAGGGAAGTCCTCGGGAAGGAAGAGCCTCCTCCCGTCTGGGATTCCTGTCACGGTGATCCCGAAGAATTCCTGTTTCTCCCGCTCTGAAAAGAGGGCTCCCGGGATCATGTCGGTAATCGTGGGGATTGAGAGATCGCTCTTTGGGAGCCTGACTCCGATGGTGACCATGTACTCTCCGAATTTTTGTCCATAGAAGACCGAGAAGATGTAGAGGAGCTCGATCTCGCTCCCGAGGTCATTTCCCGCGATAACTGCAAAGTGGGGGAACCTGATCCCGATAAGCTCCTGTATCGCAGGCCTGAACAGTTCCCGGTCGACACGGAGCCAGATGTTATATGCCTTCACCTTACGGGTACCCTCGCCCCGTTCCGTAACTTTTGCGTCCCTGAGCCCGTCTCCGAATTTTTCCCGGTACCGATCGATGACCTGCTGGGGGGTGAGATGGGGTGTTGCGTTCATTGTTCCGCCTCCAGGCGTTCCAGTTTTTCAAGCGCCTTCACTACCCCAAAAATGATCGCTTCTGGCCGGGGCGGGCATCCGGGTACATAAACATCCACAGGTAGCACCTGGTCGATTGGACCGTCAAGATTGTAGGAGTCATAGAAGACACCGCCGGACTGGCCGCAAGTGCCGATGCACATCACCACTTTCGGGTCAGGAACCTGCTCGTACACCCTTCGTGCCCTGGGAGCCATCTTCTTCGTTACCGGACCGGTGACCAGGAGTACATCGGCATGTTTTGGTGAACCGACAAGGCGCATTCCGAACCGTTCCGGATCATAACGGGGGGTGATCGTGGCCACAATCTCGATCTCGCACCCGTTGCAGGATCCTGTATTGAGGTGGAAAACCCAGAGTGACCGGTTGAATGAGGGGGGTATCTTCATATCAGACCACCATCACGATGATGAGGAGGATGCCTGCGACCCAGAATATCCAGAGAAGGTAATCGGTCGCAATCCCGGTATGCAGCGGGACGACCTGCTGGTAGTATCCTTTTATCCCCTCGGTAAAGCCCCAGTAGAGGTTCCCTGCCCTGATATGGACATCCCCTTTGGCGGGTTCGGCATTCCCGGAGAGGTAAGGCCTGCCCTGCTCGGATCCCTTCTTGTATGTGGAGACCCCGGACTTCCAGAGCACCCATGCGATGATAACGCCGATGACAAAGGCGATCATCCAGAGGATCGGATCCCATACTCCGTATCCGCTGGAGAGGACGGCTGGCAGTGCCATGATCATGCACCTCCCAGTACGGCAGCAACATACCCTGCCTGGTCGATGAGTGCATGGGCTGCAGGGGCAATCAGGTTCTGTACGAAGAAATCCGGAAAGATACCGGATATTATCACGAGGGCAGCAAGGATTGTCATCCCGATCAGCATCGTGTGCGGTGCCTCCTTCACGTTTTCATGTTCCGGAAGTGGCGGGCCCATGAATACCGAATGGAAGACCTTCACAAACGAGGCCAGGGTGAGGATACTTACCACCATTGCGATGATCGAGAGGATGGGGCTGAAGGCAAACACGGACTCGTATATCAGGAATTTCGATGCAAAACCATTAAAGGGTGGGATCCCGGCAATAGCGAGAGCACCGATCATAAAGAAGATCATCGTCCATTTCATCTTGTGCCCGAGACCACCCATCCTGTTCAGGTCACTGGTTCCGACCTGGTAAATGATAGCCCCTGCCGTCAGGAAAAGGAGACCCTTGTACATCGCGTGGTTGAAGATGTGGAAGATTCCCCCTTCCATTGCGGTCGTCCCGTAAGAACTGAGCAGTGCCTGGTCGCCAAGGACTGCGAGCCCGACCCCGACCCCAAGTAGCATGTATCCGGTCTGTGAGACAGCATGGTAGGCCATCAGCCGCTTGATATCCTTCTGCGGTATGGCCATCGTGACACCAACAATCATCGAGAGCAATCCGAGGATGATGATCACCCAGCCGATTGTTACGTATGAGA
>JAJRBV010000170.1 GCA_028679275.1 Methanoregulaceae archaeon | reverse complement strand
CCTTGTGACCACCCCTTCCGGAATCTTTGCGGCGGATGCCAAACTGATTATTGATGATAATGCCCTGAAAAGGCAGGGAATATCCCAGAACAGGGACCTGACCGAGCGTGAACGGGAGGCTGAAATGCATGGGTTTTCTTATGTTGAACTTGACGGGAACATCGGCGTTATCGGTAACGGTGCGGGACTCACGATGGCAACCCTTGACCTGATCGATTTCTTCAACGGGAGGGCGGCCAACTTCCTCGATGTTGGTGGCGGCGCTGACCAGGAACGGGTCATGCATGCGGTGCGGCTCGTTGCGGGGGATCCATCGGTACGGGTGATCATCGTGAATCTTCTTGGTGGCATTACCCGGTGTGACGAGGTTGCCCGCGGGATCATCAATGCCGGCATCAGTCAGGAAGTCATCGTCCGGCTCGCCGGAACAAACGAGGAAGAGGGCAGGAGCCTTCTCATGGAGAAAGGGTACCGCATGCTGGATTCAATGGAGCTTGCGGTCAGAGCTGCGGTGGAGGCTGTCCGATGATTTACGCTGACAAATCGGCAGGCATCATTGTCACCGGCGCAACGGGACGTCAGGGTGCTTTTCATATCGCACTCATGAACGAGTATGCCCATAGCGTCGGGGGAACCGGGGTTGTAGCCGGAGTCACCCCTGGCAAGGGGGGCCAGGAAATCAACGGGGTACCGGTCTATAACAGTATCAGGGACGCATTGTCCGAATGCGATGCAGAAGTGAGCGTCATTTTTGTGCCCGCGGGAGCTGCGGGAGACTCCATCATGGAATCAGCAAGTGCCGGCCTCTCACTTGCAGTCACTATTACCGAGCATATCCCGGTCCACGACACGATGAAAGCTGTCGCATACGCAAAGCTGCATGATTGTGCGGTTGTCGGTCCTAACTGTCCCGGGCTCCTGTCACCCGGGGAGATCAAGCTCGGCATCATGCCATCCCATTTATTCTCCCGTGGGAATATTGGGGTTATCTCACGGAGCGGTACTCTGACCTATGAAATTGTTGATGAACTCACAAAAGCCGGGCTTGGCCAGAGCACGGTTGTCGGGATAGGCGGCGATCCGGTCATAGGGCAGACATTTTCTGATGTTCTCAGGCTATTTGAAGATGATGACCAGACAAAAGCGGTAGTTCTTATTGGCGAGGTCGGGGGCTCCCTTGAGGAAGAAGGGGCCCGCTCCACAGACCTCCCCATCGCTGCCTATATTGCAGGAATATCAGCTCCTCCGGAAAAGAGGATGGGGCATGCCGGGGCAATTATCGAGGGAGGGGAAGGCGACGCCCGATCAAAGATCGAGCGGCTCCGGAAGATGGAGGTCCCCGTTGCCTCCCGGCCTTCAGAGATACCCGGGATCATAAAAAAACTCCTCTGATCCTCTTTTTTCCCGGTCCGTCCCAGACCGGTCTCAAGAGAGAGCCGGGACCATAGGTACACAAAGGTAAAAAAGTGGGTATGCTCCCCATCCTGCATCAGCAATTCTCTCAGGGAATGCCTTTGAGTCATCCAGCTCCCGTAAAGACAATCCTGAAACAATATAAAGACGGAACCCCAAAATGAAAGGTACATCAGCGGGTCGGAATTATGAGTGCAAACAACTTCGATACTCCGGATCCTGCCGGGAATGACGATGCTCCCGAAGGCGCAGACCGATATCTTCATCCCGGGGAGAACCTCCGGAGCTGTTCCTCTGATATCCAGATAAAAAAGTTCAGGTTTGAAGCGTATCTCACAAACAAGAGGCTTTTTTTAATCGATCAGAACGACCGGAAATCCGGGATCACTGCAAAAGAGATTCCGGTGCAGTCTATTATCAGCAGTTATCTTGAAGAATCACCCTCCCGTGAACCGGTACTCGTACTTTCAGTACGGACATCCGACGATGACATCAGGACCATGAAGATGACATTTGTACATACCGGAGAGGATCGGGCCAGGGAAGCAGAAGAATGGGTCCATCTCATCTCCCAGGCCGTGGCAGGGGCAATCCCGGTGCGGGCACAGGGCCCCGGGCCCGTTACGGCTCCTGAAGCGCGGCCATTATCAGATACGATGGTTTTTCCGGTATCGCAGCCCTCCCCTGCTCCCGCTATGAAAGCAGATGGAAAGAGTCCCAGGGAATCTGCACCGGCCAGGCCGGCAGCATCCCGTGCAGCGGTGACCCCCCCCATCCCGGCAACCCAGATTGTCTACTGCTTTCACTGCGGCAAGAAGCTGCCCGGGAATGCCAATTTCTGCCCATTCTGTGGAACACGCGTGCACGAGAACCATCATGATGAAGAATCCCACCTTCATCTCCCCCTCCACCAGTACCGGGATCAGCCCCAGGCCTCTCCAAAGGAAACAAATAAAAAGACCGGATGGCGACGATTTTTCGGTCGATAAGGCTGGATGATTCCGGTTTTTTTTATCCGGACAATATCCATGGAAAAACCAGAAAAGGAACGGGAAATAGAACGGGAGATATTTTTATCACTTTACCGGAATTATGGCACTCCAGATTCTGCTGGAGTATCATCACGCGACCTCCCCTGTAACAGAGAGCTTCAGTTTTTCTCATTGGGGCAGATGAGATTCTCCGGTTCAGTCCCACACAGTGAGAACCGGAACGACCTCCGGCTTGCCCGATGGAAGACTCATGATACAATTTTTTTCGCAATAACCATGTGGACAGCACTATCCCGGTGATAGTCATCCCTTACGAGCGTTTCATGGACAATCCTGAAACCTGACCTGGACATTGCTGCCCGGTACCCGGTGGTCATAAACGGCTGTTCCCTGCTGTAATGCCCCTTCCCCTTCTCTTCATTATCAAGGGTCCATAACTGCCATTCGAGGGCATGGTACACATCATCGCGATCACTGTCGTCGGACTGGACATTTACAAAAATCCCTCCTTCGTTCAGAGCACCCGCAATGTTGTTGAGCAGTTCTTCACTTTTCCCGCTTGGGTTCGAGGAGGAAAGGATAAGATCGTATCCGCTGCCAATGTCGTCAGAGAAGAAATTCCCGGGGATGGTGCAGACATGCTCGGCATGATACTGCCTGATGTAGCATTCGGCAAGTGGGGTGATATGGGGGAGATCGAAGACGTATGCTTCAAGGCGGGGGTTCAGCGCTGAAAGAGCGATGGCATACAGTCCGTGTCCTCCGCCAAGATCGAGCATTTTCCTTGCAGGGGCAAACTCCGGCATCTCTCTGATCACCCTGACAATCCGCTGGAGCCTTCCCGTAAGTGCGTTCTCGGCCATGGCCGGAAGGGCAAGGTCCCTGAAGAATATTTCATGGGGAAACACCAGGGGCCCTCTGATCATCCGCTCTGGCAGGCAGGCCCAGATCCTCTCAAGAAAAATTGCATTTTTATGGATGTGTCCCTTCTGGCAGTAGGGTGATCCGGTGACAAGGTAGGTTGATGCAAGCAGGCTGTTTCTGAACCTGTCCTTTTCACT
>JAJRBV010000155.1 GCA_028679275.1 Methanoregulaceae archaeon | reverse complement strand
GCCTGTGAACGGCTGCTCGTCTCAGATACCCTCCTCCGTGATGAAGCGGTGGCCCACCTTATGGACCGAGCAGAACTCCTGAATGCCGGCATTGTCGTGTTTTCAAGCACGTTTGAGCCGGGAAAACAGCTTGAGGGACTCGGGGGCATTGCTGCCCTGCTCAGGTACCAGATCGGATAGGTGCCGTTCCGGCTGCTGGAATACAATCCCCCCTTCCACAAGACCTTTTCCCTCCAAAAAGAACGCAGAGATCGGGATCAGACCCTGCTCCGGATCCAGTCCGCATACTGCTGCCTGAGCGCAGCAATCTCCTCAGAGGAAAGATCCTTTTTCTTTGTACTGTCAAGAAAACGTTCAAGCTGCCGGATTATCTGCTCGGCTATTGAATAATCTTCCACTTCCAGATAGGCCGGGGCCTGCCTGACGCTGATGGCCTCTCCACACCGGGGACAGAGCTTCCATTGCTGGTACCGGTCGACGTATGAGAAAGTTCGGCAGCCGGGACACCGGATGATGAGATACATCACTACTGGCTCATTGCGTCTCCTTCTTGTATATATATTGCGTCTCCGGACAACCAGAGGAGCACCCGGCTGATGCAATTTATCATCATGTTGTACCTACCCTACAGAAGGCATGAGAGACGAGATGATTCAGGTTACGGGAGTGCGGGGACTTCCTCTGATAAGAGAAGGGGATGATCTCTGCGCCCTGGTCTGCGAGCGGACAGTGCTGAAAGAAGGAGATATCATCTGCATCGCTTCATCGGTTTATTCCAAGGCAAAGGGGTATACGCGATCACTCCGGGGGATCATCCCGGGAGACCTGGCGTGCCGGATAGCAGGGAAGACCGGTGAAGATCCCCGTTTCATCCAGGCCGTTGTCGATGCATCGGACGAGATCGTTTTAGAATATCCTTTCGTCCTTTCGGCGCTCCCCTGCGGCCATGTAGGAGTCCGGGCGGGTGTCGACCAGAGCAATATCGAGGATGAGATGGTCATCCTTCTCCCTCCGGATCCCATGGGAGCCGCCGAGGATTTGAGAGAAGGATTTCGTGCCCGGGCCGGAGTAGAAACCGGTGTGATAGTCACCGATACCTGCGGGCGGTCATTCAGGAGGGGTCAGACCGGACATGCAATTGGGTGGAGCGGCATGACTGCAATCAGGGACTTCCGTGGGGATACCGATCTTTTCGGACACGTGCTGAAGATCACCGAAGAAGCGGTGGTCGATGAGATTGCGGGGTTTGCCAATTTCGTGATGGGAGAGAGTGATAACGGGGTGCCGGTCGTAGTCTTCCGTAACTGCCCGCCATGGCAGGGACATGATACCCTCTACTTCAGCCATGATGAAGACATCATGAGAAAACTCCTGAAATCCTGATCGACCGGATTTACTGTTATCGTGCGGGAATCAAAGCCACGGAATGGGGAGTCTTCCATTTCCGGAAAGCAATAGCAGCATCCCGCGGAAAAAACAATACATACCTGTTCCGGGAATCAGAAAGCCCCATGAACAAAAAATATGTTCCTTCAGATGACCCGGAAAACCGGTTCAGGTCATGAAGTTCAGTACCAGGATGAAGACCGATATTGCGACGGTCACAATAACAACTGCGACGGGGCTGATATGGATAGCACGTTTATCCTCGCTCTCGTAATAATTGACCAGACCGGCGGATGAGATCAGTCTGCCCCCTGCTTTTTTCGCCATACATATTAATTTCTCATTATCCCTATTTAAAATCGGTGAATCCGGGCAATGACCGCAGGTGATTGTGTTATCGAGGGCCGTGCACTTATCGGGGAAGACCTCGAGGTCAGGGACGTAGCGATTGTGGTAGAACGGGGCAGGATCCACCGGATCGAAGACATTGCTCCCCGTTCAGCCCCATGGATCTGCCCGGCCCTCTTTAACGCGCACACCCATCTCGGCGACAGCGTGGCGATGGATATCAGGGCAGAGGGTAGCCTTGATAAGCTTGTCACTCCACCGGACGGGCTGAAACACCGGATCCTGGCAGAGACCCCCCCTCACGAACTTACCCGGGCCATGCGCGCGACCCTCCGCTTCATGGAACAGGCAGGTACGGCAGGATGTGCCGATTTCCGTGAGGGGGGGCTCGCAGGGGTAAGCGCATTACGCAGCGCAGCACAGGGCTTTTCATGCCGCCCTCTCATTTTCGGCAGGGAAGGGGGAGAGGCGGATGCTGACGGTATTGGGATCAGCAGTGCGAGGGATGTCCCGGATCTTGAACAAGTGATTTCCCGCTCACGGGACATGGGGAGAATGATCGCTTTTCATGCAGGGGAGCGGGATCGTTTTGATGTTGATCGCGCCCTTTCATTCGAACCTGATCTCATCGTTCACTGTACGTATGCCACACCAGGCCAGCTCCGCAGGTGTGCCGAAGAGGAGGTGCCGATAGCGGTTTGCGCACGGTCGAACTGGACCCTCGGGGTCACTGATTCGGCGGGAAGACCGCCCCTTGCAGAGATGCTGGAGGCCGGATGCCGGATCTATCTCGGTACTGACAACTGCATGTTTGTCCAGCCTGACCTTTGGCGCGAGATGTCGTTTGTCTCGACCGTGTACCGGATCCCTCCTGCCCGTATATTCCGGGCAGCGGTTGAGGGCTCCCTCCTTACGGGGAATACCTGGTTCATTTCCGAGGGATCACCTGCCAGTTTCCTCGTAATCCAGCCGGATGACTCGAACCTCTGGCTCTCGCGCGATATGGTGCGGACACTTGTCACACGGGCAGAGGCACTCAATATCGTCACAAAAGTTATTAATTCATGAAAATACATTAATAGAAAAGCTCTTTTGGAGAGTACCCATGTTCCAACACATACTGGTGGCCATAGACGGTTCAAAAATCAGCGATAACGCATTGAAGATCGCGATCGAAGAGGCCCGGGTCTGGAAAGCACAGATCCATGCGGTCTACGTTGTGGAGACAGGGCTCTTCTCCTCCCTCCCTATGGACAGTACATGGGAGATTATGTACAGCATGCTCGAGAAGGAAGGAAAAAATGCGCTCGATACTGCAAAAGAGATGGCCGGTCAGCATGGGGTGAAGATTGAGACCTATATCAGGCAGGGACATGCAGGCAATGAGATACTCAGGGCAATCACGGATCTGCCTGTTGACCTCGTGGTGATGGGTTCTCACGGAAAGAGTGAAGTTGACCGTATTCTCCTTGGCAGCGTGAGTTCGTTTGTAGTCTCGAACTCTCCAAAAACTGTTATGGTGGTGCGACCATCGAAACCATGAAAGTCGCTGATTTCATGACCACGGAAGTGGTCAGTGTCGAGATACCGGGCAACCGGGATGATGTCCTGAAAATCCTGAAACGAACCGGGATCAGCGGGGTCCCCGTCCTGAAGGAAGGAAAGCTCGTTGGTATAATCACAAGAAAAGATCTCCTGAGGAAGGCTGATGAGACGCAGCTCGGGCTTCTGATGACACGGAATCCTGCAACGGTCACCCCGGATACGCCTGCAGAAGAAGCAGCCCGGATCCTGATCGGGAACAATGTCAGGAGGCTTCCGGTAGTCGACGGTGAGAAACTGGTCGGGCTCCTCTCTGTCGCTGATCTCGTCCATGCTATCGCGCAGATGCGGATAAAAGAGGAGATCAAACCCTATTACGTCAGCCAGACCTTCGCCCTCTGGGAGGAGACACCCCTCCCGCTGGTCGCACGCATCATGGAGATATCCGGATTCGAAGCAATCCCAATCCTTGATGCAGAGAGCAAGCTCCAGGGGATTATTTCCGAGCGCGACCTGATACGGCATTCTTCCATTGAAGATACGGTGGAAGTTAGCGACTTCTCGAACGGGACCGATGACGATGAATGGACCTGGGAGAGCATAAGGGACATGCACACCATAAGCTATGGGATC
>JAJRBV010000109.1 GCA_028679275.1 Methanoregulaceae archaeon | reverse complement strand
GATAACTCCCCCGAACAGGGCATCAAGGGCTCCCTGCCCGACAGCTCCCGCAACCGTTCCCGGGCAGTACCCAAGGAGCCCGAACCCGATTCCGAAGATCAGGCCCCCGATAACATTTGATCCTGCAGATGCCGGCCTGACATGTCTTCTGGCATAACCGGATCGTTTGAGAAGAAAAAAACCCACAAGACCGGTTGCAACAGCGGATGCCATGATCTTAAGTACGGTAAAATCGGTGAGGAGAAGCTGGCCCATGATCACCTCATAGCTCGTGACTCCTCCCTTCTGCAGGAGGAATCCGAATACGATCCCGAAAAGGAGCCCGAGGATGACCTGGGCTTTCCCGTTTTTATGTAACCGTGGGAGATCCATGTGTTTTCCTCACCTCACAGAGGAAATCCGAAGAGGATCATCGCCATTGCAATGCCCCCGATAAAGAAGCAGGCTGCGGAGAGAATACTTCCTACCGAGAGCTGGAGGGTTCCGCTGATCCCATGCCCGCTTGTGCAGCCACCTGCCCACCGCGACCCGATGCCAAGAAGAATTCCCCCGGCAAGGGCCACGAGGATCCGGAGTGCTGCAGAGTCTCCGAACTGCTCAGCCCAGAGAGGCGGGATAACAGAAAAACCGAATGTACCTGAAAGGGAAGAGGAGATGAATGCACCTATGGCAATACCCGGTACAATCATGAACTGCCAGTCGATGCCTGGGGTGAACTTCTTGTAGTACTCTTTCTCGTGCACACTCTCGCCACGAAAGATCTTCTCGATCAGTCCGCGGGTCTTGACAAATGCTGTAGAACAGCCGATCGGTTTGTCTGACAATACAAAGGCAAGGCAGCTCAACAGCCCGATACTGACCCCTACAAGATAGGGTGACCACGTGGGAAGGCTCAGGAATCCGTTCATTGTCATGCTCCATGCACACTCTCGTCAGACAGCAATGGAGGGCCTGGCAGTCCCTGCCGGACAGAGGATGCTTGTATGAACAATTGGTACGTCTGTTAATAATTTCTGGGGTATGGTCGCATTTCAACCATGGTTTTTTTACCTGATCAGGGACAGCGTATGGGAAAACGCTCAAGGGGTTTCTTCGCATCTGGCGTAACCCCGTCACTGTGCCGTCCCCCACAATGCGACAGGCAGGTGTCACGTATCAGATACTTTTCTTTGTTTTTATCCATTGCAGGATGACTTTATTGTGTATGGAGGGTGTTACTGTTCGAACGATCCATATCCTGTCGTATATTGATTGACAATTCATGGTAAAACTCGTAAGATATCCGTTTCTGTGAAGGGTCTGGCAGATTGAGCCCGGGCATGCGATCTGAAGGACAGGGGCCCGGGAAAAAAAGAGTCGGGGGTCAAGGGTTATTCGAGTTTCCAGTCATCCTCATCGCATGGGGGCTCGCCAGACTTCCCGTTCTTCCGGAGCATCAGGTAGGCTACCAGGATGACGACAACGATGATGGCTGCAATCAGGACAATCCAGATCGTGGGAAGCATGGCCCCGACCCCGGGTGCGGGCAGTGTTGTCGTGGGGATGAACGTCACAACCGTAGTGGGAGGATTTGAGGCGAAGAGGGCAAAGACGCTGGTGTGGGTGATCTTTGCGCTTACGCTTCTTGCGGCCGGATCAACGCTGGTCGGGAGATCCTCCCAGGATGACGTTGCCGCGTTAAACCACCGAATCAGGAGGTCGCGTCCCTGGAGACTGGCAAAGTCAGCCTCTGAAAGGGTGATTCTCAGTGTCACGTACGGATCAAAGGCTGCCCCGTCAGGCTCGATTGCATAGGCATATCCTGCATATGAGTAGGGGGATCCCCCGGGAACGGGGGGTACACTCCCTGCCGGAAGTCTCCTGATGGTAAGGGAGAGGAGAGGCTCTCCTGTTGCCGTTGTCGGCCTGACCCCGGCTGTCATCAGGACTGCCCCCGTATTGTCCTCGGATGCCAGCACAACGGACTGGGAGAGGGCAAGCGCTGAGTTCAGGGGAAGCGTTCCGCCTGGCGGGACGGGAACGGCTGTTGGTGTTGGGGTGGGTGTCAGAGTGCCGGTCTGGTTGGGTACCGGGGTGGTGGCTGAAGGAACCGAGTAATATCCGCCCCCTCCACCGCCACCGCCGCCACCGCCGCCACCCGGGCTGCTGGCACGGTGAACCGTGATCGTCCTGTTAACCGATGAACTGCCTGCCACGTTTGATGCGGTCAGGGTGATGGTGTAATTCCCGTTGTAGTACCGGTGTGTCGGGCTCTGAAGGACCGAGGTCGTTCCGTCGCCAAAGTCCCATAACCAAGATGTTGCCGGGCCGCTCGAGAGGTCGGTGAACTTGACGAGCAGGGGTTCATATCCCGCTGCAGGGCTGGCAGTGAAGTCTGCGACCGGGACAGAGAGATTGGTCCGGAGATCCAGCTCCGTGTTGTTCCCCGGTGAGAAGTGGTACGATGTTGCCCAACCGGTACCAGCCTTCACATCGTAAATCTCAGCCCTTACTCCGCCGACATAAAAGTCGATTGGTGCCCCCGGCTCAAGATATCCCTGCACGGTAAGTTTCTGGTCGGTATCTGCTTCCCCGTACCTTCCTGCAGTTACCATAACAAATGGATTTCCTGACCCGGTAATAATCCCGGATGCCCTTGCTTCTATGGTGGTGCCTGCCGGCGCAG
>JAJRBV010000064.1 GCA_028679275.1 Methanoregulaceae archaeon | reverse complement strand
GGATGGGGACGTGGACAACAGGACCGGCTTTGGTATGGCAGGGGATATCCCCCTTGCCGGGGACATCAACGGGGATGGTATCATTGACAGGGCAGTCTACCGGTTCGGGACCTGGATTGTCGATCTCAGCAGGGACGGGGTTGTCGATTCGAGGACTCAATTTGGCCTTCCCAGCGATATACCGCTGCTTGGATTTTTTGATACCGATGCAGTCATGGACCGGGCGGTCTTCAGAAACGGGGAATGGATCATCGATTACGGCTTTGACGGCTCGGTGAACAGGAGACCAAGGTTCGGGACTTCCGGAGATAAGCCCCTGATGTGGACCAGTACCTGAACCCCCGTTTTTTCCTGGAATACAGTGGAGAGAATTCCTCTTTTTTTGCGGTTCGAGAGAGAAACCGGGGAGTGGTCAAATCCCTGATCGTTCCGGTGAGAGTTTTCCATCCTCCCTTGACCAGCCAGAACCCGATATGAATTCTGGGATCGAAATTCACATCATTTACCGGAGCCAATCCTCATATACTATGACTTCCGGACCTACCGGTGAGATCCCAGTATTCCGGGAAATCCAGCGCTTCCGCCAGATCTGGATCTGGATCCTCATCGGGGGGATTGCAGGGATCGCATGGTACTCATTATTCCGGCAGATCATCATCGGCGAACCTTTTGGGTCAAATCCGGCCCCGGATGCAGGGGTAATGGTTATTTTCATCATTTTTGGGATCATCTTCCCGGTCTGGTTTCTCGTAATGAAACTCGAAATCCAGGTCACCAGCACAATCCTCCGGTTCAGGATGGTCCCCCTCCACATGAAGTGGAGGGAAGTCCCCTTCGGGAATATTGCGGATGTCGTGGCCGTTATCTATCGGCCCATCCGCGAGTACGGCGGGTGGGGGATCCGGTTCGGGAGAAAAGGAATAGCATATAATGTATCAGGAGACCGGGGAGTCCAGGTAACCCTGAAGAACGGGAAGTCGTTTCTGCTCGGATCAGGGAGGGCAGAGGAACTTGCGATAGTACTCCGGTCACGGATTAAGACCGGGGAGCACTGACCGTCCTTATGAACGAAAACACCTTACTTCTGGCCGGATGACGAAGCCACACTATCTTTCGAATATTTTCAGGTGTTGTTTCCCGGATCCACAGAACGGGCACCGCCATGAGTCAGGAAAATCTTCGGGGAGGGTTCCGGGGGGAATATTACCCGGCGGATACCCTGTTTCCGTATAGTATACATAAACCCTGCATACTTCACATCGGTATCGTGTCATTCCGGGATTCCAATTTCGTCTTTTCAGGCAATGAACCTTCACCCGGGCGGACGTTCCTCCATCCAATGCACAAGGACTTTTTTTGGGTCCATACCTTCATCTCCCTGCTGTTCAAAAAAAGATGAGAGACTTTCGTCCACGGGTGCCATAATGGAATCGAATCCTCGACCCTATGTCCACGGCTGTTCTGAACATGAATCCGAGCGCCTTTACTACCAGGCATCAGGGCTCTCCCACCTGCTCCACTGCGATACCCGCTACCTCCCTGGTGAAAGGGTGCTTGAAGCTGCCTGCGGGGTTGGAGCACAGACGGTGATACTGGCGAAGAACAGCCCGGAAGCTGTATTCGTATCCGTTGATATCTCTCCTGGATCCCTTGCCCTGGCAGAAGATCGGATCAGGGCAGAAGGGATCACCAATGTGACATTCCAGCAGGCCGATGTCTTTCATCTCCCCTTTATGGATGGATGGTTCGACCATGTTTTCGTCTGCTTCCTCCTTGAGCACCTTCCCGATCCCGTCCTCGCACTAAGAGAACTGAAAAGGGTCCTTCGTCCGGGCGGCACCATCACGGTGATTGAAGGGGATCACGGTTCAGCGCTCTTGTATCCGGACAGCCCGTATGCAGGGAGGATCATCAGCTCCCTTGTTGAACTCCAGCGCCAGATGGGAGGAAATGCATGCATCGGAAGAGAACTCTGGCACCTGATGAACGATGCAGGGTTTGCCGGCGTCAGGGTCACGCCGAAACTTGTGTATGCTGATGAGAGCCGGCCGGATTATACCGAAGGGGTGAAGCATATCTTCATTGCAATGATCGAGGGGGTCAGGGAAGAGGTCCTCTGCAGGGGTCTTGCTGACACCGGGACATGGGAGAAGGGTATCAGGGACCTTTACCGGACCACTGAGCAGGGCGGGTCGTTCTGCTACACGTTTTTCAAGGCGATCGGCGAAAAGGAGCGATCAGGTCCTGATTGACCCGAAACGGTGTGAGAGAATGGATGCAATTATGCTTCAGGATCGGCAGGATTCTCTCCCCTGAAAAATCTCAGATCCATCCGACCGTCATCAATCCGGATGTACGAATTCCGCCTGATTGTTCCGTCAGGGGCCCTCATATCTTCACCCCAGCAACCGGTATTCCCTGCCATGGTTCCCGATTTTTTTTGAGAGATGTAAGGGACATGGGTGTGACCGAATACGAGATTCTCATCTGGCTTTAATCCGAGAAGCAGGTAACCGGCCGATGAATCGGCAAACATGCGGACGCTGTCCATTTCCGACATCCTCTCTTTGGGAGATTTCTGGATTGATACCACCTGCTCTTTCATCTTCCCGAGGATCTCGGTTGTTCTCCATATCGAACTTGCCAGCCAGCCGGTCTTGTCTGTAAGGAAGCAGAGACTTTCTGCCAGCTGTTCGTACTGCTTCACCGTCATCATGTGTTCCATCGTTGACATTACATCGAGGTTACACCCGTGGGTGAACACGTAGCTCTTCCCGTCGTCCTGGATTCTCAGGGTTTTAAAAACATTGAACGGATACTCGCCACCCGAATCATTGTGGATCCGGTAGACCAGGTAATCATGGTTCCCGACTACATAATAGACATTTCTTGCCTTCATGCGGACGAGGGCATCAAGGATGCTGTCATTGAAACCAACAATTTTTTTAATTTTTTCATTGCATGAGGGAGTGCCGCAGAAGATACTAACGTTCGTCCGACGCCAGAAATCAAAAATATCTCCGCAAAGAACGAAATGGTCGACTTCCGGTGTGCTGCAGCCGTCAAGAAACTTC
>JAJRBV010000016.1 GCA_028679275.1 Methanoregulaceae archaeon | reverse complement strand
TTTTTATAGATTTCAGAACTGCTGATATCAGACATTTTCATATCAATTTTATGGCGAGATGAGTGGTGAAAATAGTACGATACCCCAGATTAAACCGGTTCCGATTAAAATTCATTATTCTGTCCCGATTTTTCTCCTTTCATCGTGGTCCTGCCTCCTGAAATCCTCGATACATTTATACAAGCATGCATCATTCTTCCTCTTGTCATACTATCTGGAGCAGTATCATGACAGATCAGACAACCGGAACTATGGGCATACCAAACATGTTCGGGGGGTTCTACCCCTGGTGGGTCCTCCTCATCCAGGGTATTATTGCCCTCATCCTTGGTATCTTCTTCCTTACTTCGCCGGGAATGACCCTTCTTGTCCTTATTACCTTCCTTGGAGCCTACTGGTTCGTGAGTGGAATCTTCACGCTATTCAGTGCTGCGGGAGATGAAGCGAACAGGGGCATGAAGATCCTCCTCGGTATCCTTGGTATCATTCTCGGACTTGCGATTCTTGCGTACCCGTTCTACAGTGCATTGATTGTGCCGTTTATCTTCATTATCATGGTGGGGGTATGGGCGCTCGTGATTGGCGGTATCCATCTGTACCAGGGAGTGACCGGCGGCGGCTGGGGTGTCGGGCTCATCGGACTTCTCTCGGTGATATTCGCCCTGCTCATCCTGTTCAACCCTTACCTTGCCACCCTGGCGCTCCCGTTCGTGCTGGGCGTCCTTGGCATTGTGTTCGGTTTTGCGGCCATCATCGGTTCTTTCATGGTTCGGTCTTCGCAGAACGCAACCTGAACCCCTGATAAACCGCCCTTTTTTCCTTCTCTTACAACGCCAAAAAGGGGCAGTGTTCCCGCTTCGCCACACTATTAAGGAAGGTCCGTCATACCTACTAACCAGCGTAGCCAATGACCGTTACCGGTGAGAGGGTCAGTCCCCATGCATGAATTGTTTTTTGAGATCGGCAATTATGCGATCTGGACATTTGTTGTTACCAGCATTGCTGCCATGGGCCTTAATCTCACCATCCCTGAAGTTCTTGCACCCTGGAAAAAGAAATGGCTCCTTTCGATCTCGCTTCTTGCCAACTTTATTGTTGTACCGCTCTTTGCCCTCTTCGTCCTCTACCTCTTCCCTCTTGATGTCGACCTTGCCACCGGTCTCATCATCGTCGCTGCGGCGGCCGGAGCACCCTCCCTTCCGAAAGCCATGGACATAATCGGGGGGAACGTCGCGTATGCAGTTGGCCTCACGATAATTTTAATCGTGGTCACAATTTTTTACATGCCTTTCATGCTCCCATACCTGATCGAGGGTGTTCACGTTGACCAGAGCAGCACCGCGCTGTATCTCATCGTGTTCATGCTCATCCCGCTCATCGTAACGATGACAATCCGGGCCAGGATTCCCCTTGCAGCGCAGAGACTGTATCCTGTCGTGGACCGGGTATCGGAGCTTTCCATCATTGCAGTACTCCTTATCTATACCGTTGCCCTTTTTACCAGCGATTTCTCCGTAAGGGCAGGGACCCTTCTCGGCCTGAAAGGCGCAGCGGTCGCGATTCTTTTTATCCTCGGTTCATTTGCCATTGGCTATGTGCTGGGGGGACCGGATCCCCGAAACCGCCAGGTCCTTGCCTTCGGGACAGGCTTTCGAAATGTCTCGGCCGCACTCGTCGTCGTTTCAGCCAACTTTACCGATCCTCAAATCCTCTTCATGGTACTCGTGATTGCGGTATTCGGGATCATCTTCATGATGATCACAGGCGGCTGGTTGTACAGGAAGAACAGGAGGGAGGGGAGACGCAGCCCTGCCCGTGACCTGTAGCACTCCTGTTCTGTACGGAAAATCCTTGGGGACAATGATTCTAAATAGCATCATACCGAGACTACTCCATGCAAAGAGCGTTCAGGATCCTTCTCCTTCTCTTGATAGTGTCAGGAATGCTGGTTTCCGGCTGCAGTTCCCGGGCCAGGATGCCGGAAGTAGAAGTGGCAGGCGCAACCATTACGTCCTTTTCCCTGGCCGAGCTGACCCTCGATGTCCTCCTGTCGGTTGATAATCCAAACCCGGTGGGCATTTCCCTGGAATCCCTCGCCTTTGATGTCTATTACAGGGATGGCAATGAGTGGAAGTACCTGTCCCATGGCGAACAGACTGGAATCAGGATTGAACCGGGGAAGACGACCATCACGATCCCGGTGAAAGTAAAAAATACTGATTTGCTCGGAGCCATCCTCTCGCTGGCAAATGCAAACGAGATCCCCCTTCAGATCAGGGGAGTGGTTGTGCCTGACCTGCCCGGGGGCCTCTCTCCAGAAATCCCGTTTACAAAGACGATTACCCTCTCCCGATGAGAAGACTGCACCATCCCGATCCTCTTTTTTACCCGAATATTCCTGTCCGTCACACGGTTAGGGGCCCATGGATCAGGGATCCGACGGGATTCATGGCTATCTCATGTGAGAAAAGAACCAGGGGAAGTTCTGAATCCCCGGAGGGATAGCATCACCTCTGACAATGATCCCATATCCCGGTTCACTGGTTCTGGAAAAGAAAAAACCAGTAATCTACCCGGGGGAGGATGAATAATGTTAATACCCCATCCTGTGCAAGAATTTAAAAACAAGAAACAATCAGAGGAACCAGTTTCCCATGAATCCTGCCTCTTCACTTTCCGAGCCGTCCCGTATCCTGATCACCATTGCAGCAGGAATAATTGTACTCGCCGGGATGAAGGCCGCAGCACCCATAATCGGCCCGCTGGCTTTCTCCGTTTTCCTGGCGGTCATCTTCGGTATGCTCCTCCACTGGTTTGAAAGAAAAGGCCTCCCCACCCGATATGCCCTCCTGCTCACCCTGGCGGTCTTCTTCGCTGTCGTTACTGTATTTATTGTCGTGATTGCCGGGTCCTTTTTCCATCTGTTGTCAGATCTTCCCCGCTACCAGCAGGAACTGGAAAGCAGTCTTGAACTGGTCAGCCCCCTGCTCAGCATAGCTGGGATCGATCCCGCATCCCTTTCATTCCAGGACCTCATCCATTCCCTTTCTGCCAATCCATACGGCCTCCTCACCGGGATCTGGGACATTGCGATTCTCTCGATCCTCATCCTTCTTACGACCCTGTTCCTCCTTTTTGAAGCGAAGGGATTCTCGTCCAAGCTGAAGGTCATCATCGAAGAATTCCGGCCCGGTGATCTCCACCGTTTCACCGTACTTGCACAGAAAAACGTGGACTATATCATCATCAGGACCGAGGTGAACCTTGCCATGGGTATCGGTGTAGCCATCATTCTCGCCCTGATCGGGGTAAAATACGCCATATTCTGGGGATTCCTTGCCTTCCTGCTTGGATTCATCCCCTACATAGGGTTCTGGCTCGCTGTTATCCCGCCCATGCTCCTGGCATGGTTTGATCTTGGTCCCGTGCCGGCCCTCCTGGTACTTACCGGGTCGGGGCTGGTGAACCTCCTTGCCGAATACGTGATGTTTCCCCACCTCGCCGGGCGTGGGCTGGCACTTTCCGCTGCCGTGGTGTTTGTCTCCCTCATCTTCTGGGGATGGATTCTCGGCGGAATCGGGGTTCTTCTGGCGGTCCCCCTGA
>JAJRBV010000156.1 GCA_028679275.1 Methanoregulaceae archaeon | reverse complement strand
TAGCCCTTCCTGTTGTTTCAAATGAAAAAAGATATATTGAAGGTGATCTGCCGTAACTGTCTGTGTGGGTACTTCCCTTGGATAATGACAGTGAAGGCGATCGGGTGAAACAGCAGGAAGGATTTGCATCCACTCGTATCAGAAGGTGCCGGTCGTGCAGCCACTGACAGGAATCATGAAGCTCCCGGACTATTGCACTGGCAAAGGCCATACCGGATCTCTACCTCCGGATAGGATTGTAACCCCGATGTGGTGATTCCCTGATTCCGGTTCCCCTTGCCCTGGCAGCAATGGCACTTGCCCTGGTCACCTCAGTCATTGCCGCAATGGCAGGGGTTGGGGGAGGGTTCCTCTATGTCCCGCTTCTCACCCTTGTCTTCGGGCTCGGCCCGGCAGATGCGGTCGGAACCAGCCTTGTCGTGATAGTCGTTACCACGCTCGCTGCATCACTATCCTATCTGAAACAGGGGAGGGTCTTTTTCCGCAGTGCACTCTGTCTCATCATCCCTGGTGTTGCCGGTGCGATGATTGGAGCGTTTGCGACCGCTTTTCTCCCGGGCGCCCTCATCGGGTTCATGTTCGCTGTGATTGTCGGATTTCTTTCAATAAAACTTCTTTTCCCTTCCTTTCCCTTTATCAGGCCGATCGAGTGCGGACCTTCATGTGATGAGTCCTGTCATGACTGCTTCTCAGTTACCGCTCACCACAGGATTTTTTACCTGCAGTATCTGGTATGGGGGCTTGCTTCCGGACTTGCAAGCGGCCTGATCGGGATTGGCGGCGGGGTAATCAATGTACCTGCACTGGTAACGGCAGGTATGCCACTCCATTTCGCGACAGCCACCTCAACTCTGGTGGTTCTCTGCACTTCGGTTACCGGAGGCGGAATTCATGCAGTCCTCGGCCATGTGAATCTGTTGTATGCGTCCCTCTTTTCAGGAGGAGCAGTTCTCGGGGGTTATCTAGGGGCCCGCTATCTGGCTCCACGGGCTCCGGAAGGGATTCTCAGAACTTTTATCGGCCTCCTTTTTGCCCTGGTTGCCCTTGCCATGGGAATCAGCAGTGTGATGTAACCTCAAATGGCCGCTCCTGGAATGCATCAGGAGTTGCTGTGAACGTCTCTTACCAGTGACCGGAAGAAGATACGCCTCTCTTCCCGGGTTAGGAAGAATCTTTAACATTCCAGAAGGCCCAAAAAATTTCCGGTACAATTGTTTGCCCTACCTGGAATCTGTTGGTTTCAGCAAAAAGGAAGGTGGTTCTCCTTCAGGCACCCGCATTATGGCATGGTGCGCCATGGCAATCGCAAGGAGGGAACCGATGGTATTTGAGATCAAATCGAGGATGGAGTCCGTAATTCCGTTGTTGTAGGAGGACTTTACCAGGACATCAATGTAGTATTCACCGACCTCCCAGCTGACACCGAATACGAGAACAAGAAGAAACATCCCGGCATATATCCGGGAAGGTCGCATCCTGATCTCCCAGTAATCAAGGAGAAGGAAGAACGAGAAGATAACAAGCCCGAGTGCGATTGCCGAAACGATATGCGCGACCTTATCATAATAAGGCATGAACATCCAGTACCACCGGTTGATTCCCCCTGCAACATGGATAAAGAGGGCAAATGCGATCATGGTCTTGGTTCCTGAGGGGAGGCGTATTGCGAACTTTTTCTCTGCCAGCAGCGGGACGAGGATCAGGAGCATGGAGGCAATGACGACGTAAAACCGTGTGGTATCTTCGATAACGACTGCCTGGTAGGCGAATCCAAGGAACAGCAATTCGAAAAAAAGAAGGACATATCCCTCAACGACTCGTCCGTTCATGATTCAACGCGTCATTACTATTCTCTCTTCATATTAATATCATTACGCACTTCTCTCTTCAGACCACCTGCAGGAACCGAGATACGGTGGGATAGATTCCCTTTGTGGGGTAACCAGGGGTTGTGGATCCGGAAGGCATATTATCAGGGCAGGGAAGGAGCTCAATGGGAGGATGCAGAATGGCGGATGCAGCATTCAGGATTCCACGAAGCACCTGCCGACTTTTTGGCACGATAAAAGCCCTTGCAACGATAAGAAACGCCATTATCCTTGTGCATGGCCCGAAAGGATGTGTGTATCATATCAATTACATCCTTGGCATGAGAGGGGACCGGCCAAGCGAGATATTTTCGACGTGCCTTGACGAGCATGACGTAATTTTTGGAGCGGAAGAGAAACTCACGAGAGCTATTGAAGAACTGGACAGGACGTTTCAACCGGATTTCCTTTTTGTTCTCTCCTGCTGTGCATCAGGAATTATCGGAGAAGATGTCAGTGCAGCAGTCAGGAGGACATCGGTCCGGTCAAGGATCCTCGCCATCGATTCAGGTGGTTTTGAGGGAGACCACGCCGGGGGTTACAAAGATACCCTTGCCAGGATCGCCGCAACCCTTGCCGGTAGCAGCGGGGCGGGGCTCCCCGGGACAGTCAATCTGATTGGGATGCTCCGTCTGGGTCCCGATCTGAGCGAGATCCGGAAGATCCTTGCCTCAGCAGGAATCGAGGTGAACGCAGTCTTCACCGCAGGTCTTCAAAAAAACCATCTCGAGAGGGCAGGGGATGTCGCACTGAATGTTGTGCTATGCGAAACTGCAGGGCAGGGCGCTGCCGAAGTGCTCCTTGAGAAATTCGGCACCCCCTATATCATCACAAATATCCCTATCGGAACGAGGGCAACGGACACTTTTCTGGAAAAGATCCGTTCTGCCCTGTCACTCTCTTCCGACAGGGCTTGTCAGGTCGGGGATCTCCCCTTACTTGACCCTTCTCTCCATATCGCTATTTTCTCGGGGCCGACGCGGGCGATCGCGCTCTCCCGGTTTCTTTCAGATCTCTCATGCCCCCCCCGTCTCATTGTCCTTGACTTCCCTCCTCCCTCGCACGCCGGGATTGAGGAAGCTGCAGGGAATGGTTGCCGAATCCTCATCGAACCATCGTTTCACGAGATACAGAAGGCATTAGCTGAAGAGAACATCGGCCTTATCCTCGGGGGAATGCTCGAGCGGCCTGTCGCAGCTCTTCTTGGCATCAGGCTCATCGATATGATGCATGGCAGCCAGAGGACAGTCGGTTATGAAGGTGCACGGATCCTTGCTGGAATGATATCC
>JAJRBV010000154.1 GCA_028679275.1 Methanoregulaceae archaeon | reverse complement strand
TCAGGGTAATTGTGGGGGACGGCACGTTGGGATATGCTGAACAAGCACCATATGATGGGGTGCTGATCACGGCAGCCACCCCCTCGGTACCCCCTCCCCTCATTGACCAGCTGGCCGAAGGGGGGCGGCTGGTTGCCCCGGTAGGCTCGAGAGATCTCCAGGAGCTCGTGCGGCTGACAAGGAAAGGGAGTGAAATCACCCGTGAATTTTTCGGCGGGGTTGTCTTTGTCCCCCTCCTTGGGGCGCATGGGTGGGAGCATTGACAAAAAACGGCCGGATTTATGATATTACCCGTCCGCTCGCTCCCGGATGTATCGTCTATCCCGGGGATATTCCTCCCCGGTTTTCACAGGAGGATCACGGCAATTATCTGATCACTGATATCCATATCAGCAGCCATTCCGGCACCCATATCGATGCCCCATCACATTACCTTGAGCAGGGTGCCGGTGTTGATGAGATACCCCTGTCCCACCTGATGGGCTGGTGCACCGTGGCAGATCTTACCCGTGTAAAGGGAGAAATATTGCCCCGTGACCTTGAAGGTAAGACGGGCAGATCCGTGAAAATCCTTTTTAAAACCTCCTTTTCGGAACAGACTGATTTTATTGAAGATTACCCCTCGCTTGGAGAGGAGGCAGCAGAATTCCTTGTGCAGGAGGGGGTTCACTGCATCGGAACGGACGCCCCCTCGGTTGAGAAGTTCAACTGCAGCGGATCGGTTCACAGGGCACTCCTCTCAAGGGGAATTGTTATCATCGAGATGCTTGACCTCTGGAAGATCCCCGAAGGAGATTACTGGATGATAGCCCTGCCGCTCAGGCTCAGGGGACTCGATGGATCTCCCTGCAGGGTACTTCTGTTTGAGGGATGGGAGACAAAACAGCCATCATGGACATTATTCAGAGTGCAATAATGAAGCTGGAAAAACGAATCGAGGGATCCGGCACAGAAGAAGGGATCGTCAGGATCGATACCGACCCTGACCGGATCCCCTGTCAGTACGAGAAGGGAGCCTGCCTCAGGGCTTCATACGGGGGAAGATCTGCAGAGTTCGTGACGATGGATCCGCTTACGGCAACGACCCGTATCGGGTTCATGTTCGGTTCCCGCCTGGAAAAACTTCCCCAGAGGGCTGCAGCCTGCGCCATTCTGAATGTGGTGGCCGGGTTCTTCTGTATTTCCCGGGTTCTGAAATCCTGCCCGCAGGAAGCCCACCGGGAGTGTCTTGCCGCTCTCCGGGGTGAGATCGGGCAGGCCACGGTCTTCATCGCGGGTATGCCTGCCGCAGCCTGTAGGAAATTCGACCATGTGGTAAGCGATCCTGGTGCCGCTGATATTCTCCTGATCGTGGGGGATGGCATGATACAACCTGGAACCGGCGAACTTATCGCAAAATACCGGGGATTGAAACGGATACTTTTTATTTCCCCTTCCACTGGCGGGGTGAGTGCCATACTCAAATGCGACCACTGGTGCCCGTTTGGAAGGGCATAAGGCTAACATCAGCTGGAAGAAATAATTTTTCATGCTTTTCGGCTCTTCCGGAGTGCGGAGGAAATACGGGCGGGAACTATGTGACATAACCCTGGCACTTGGAGCCTCTCTTGGAGATACGGACGGGCGGATTCTCGTTGGTTCCGACACAAGGACGACCGGCCCGGTGCTGAAAAACCTCCTCTGCGGCGGGATTCTTGGCAGAGGGGGAGAAGTCTGGGATGCCGGTATCGTGCCAACACCAGTGATCGGGTACGGAGCCCGCTTTTTCGATGCCGGGGCGATGATTACCGCTTCGCACAATCCTGAGGAGTATAATGGTATCAAACTCTTCAACCCCGACGGCTCATCCTTTTCGGGGGCACAGCAGACCCGCATCGAAGACGGGATGGAAAATCCCCGGTGGAATAGGTGGGACAGTCAGGGGCAAATCAGGAATTTTGACACCGCGACCTTATATCTCGATGCGGCGCTGGGGGACCGGACCACGAGCACAGATCTGCAGGTGCTCCTCGATTGTGGTAACGGTGCGGGAAGCGTGATCACGCCCATCCTGCTCTCCCGGCAGGGGATACGGGTATCCTGCATCAACTGCAATCCGGCAGGAACGTTCGCCCGCCCTTCTGAACCGACTGCTGAAAATCTGGCCTACCTTGGTTCTCTTGTGAGGAGCAGGGCCGCTGAAGGCGCTATTGTGCACGATGGTGATGCAGACAGGATGATGGCTCTGGATCGCCTTGGCAGGTTCATAAGCGGAGACCACCTCATGATGCTTTTTGTCACCTATCTCGGGATTCGGGAGGTGGTGACAACCTACGATGCATCGATGGCAATCGAAGAGATCGCAACGGTCAGGAGGACCCCGGTGGGCGACACGTATGTCTCTGCGGAACTGACACGGTGGGGCCAGTTCGGGGGTGAGCCGTCCGGCGCCTGGATCTTTCCGGGACACTCTCTGTGCCCCGACGGTCCTTATGCTGCATCAGTGTTCTGCGAAATGGCGTCGGAATGGGACATTGCTGCAGAGATTGATGCTATGCCCTCCTATCCTGTCCTTCGCGAATCCCTGGTATGCGAGGATGCCCGTGACGTCCTCCTTGCAATCGGTGCCGAAAGTCCTACCGATGGAATCCGCATTGAGGACGATAATGGCTGGTGCCTGGTCAGGGCTTCAGGGACAGAACCAAAGATACGAATCACCGCGGAAGGGAGAGACCCGGCACATGCAAAGGCGATGCTCCGTTCCGGGCATGATCTTGTCAGGGCGTGGAAAAGTGCTTAAAGGGACAATGTGAGGATATCTGTATGCAGTGTGTCGTCCTGGCAGCCGGTGAGGGGAAGAGGATGCGCCCCCTCACCGCAAAACGCCCTAAGGTGATGCTGCCACTGGCAAATAAGCCGATGGCAGGGCACCTGATCAGTGCAGCCCGTGAGACAGGGATCCAGGATTTTATATTCGTTGTCGGGTACCAGGAGCAGGAAGTCAGGGATTATTTCGGTGACGGAAAAGAATTCGGGGTCAGGATCCGGTATGTCACCCAGCGACACCAGAGAGGGACGGCAGACGCGCTCCTGGCGGCAGAAGACCTTATCGCAGGCCCCTTCCTGATGCTGAACGGGGACATGGTGGTAAAAACCCAGGATATCGCAGGTATCCTTGAAAGAACCCCTCCCTGCGTGGGGATTTACCATTCAGACCATCCCAGGGATTACGGGGTGATTATGATGGAGAAGGACAGGGTG
This sequence comes from Methanoregulaceae archaeon, assembly GCA_028679275.1. Classification (GTDB taxonomy): domain Archaea; phylum Halobacteriota; class Methanomicrobia; order Methanomicrobiales; family Methanospirillaceae; genus UBA9949. The sequence goes on along the minus strand of JAJRBV010000154.1, from coordinate 1,499 downwards.
ACCGGTCTTGAAGAAAAATCTGACCAGCCGGGAAGCACCATGATCAATGCAGGAATCTACCTCCTGACCCCGGGAATTTTTTCACTCCTCAAACAAGTCACCACCTCACCCCGCGGAGAATATGAGCTCACTGACGCACTCAAGACGTATATCGGATGTCGTGAACTTACCGGGTATCAGCTCTCGTCATGGCTTGACGTAGGCTACCCCTGGGACCTTCTCGATGCCAATGCAAATCTCCTGGATTGTATTGAACCATCGGTTTTGGGAACCATCGAGAAGGGAGTGCAGATCAGTGGAACGGTATCAGTCGGCGAAGGAACCATTGTAAAATCTGGGACTTATATCGAAGGCCCCTGTATAATCGGTGAGAACTGCAGTATCGGCCCCCATGCTTTTATAAGAGGTTCAACATCAATTGGGGATGGGTGTCACATCGGGCATAGCACCGAGATTAAAAATTCGGTGATCATGAGCAGGACGAAAATTCCCCATTTCAATTACCTTGGTGATTCAGTGGTGGGAACAGGATGTAATTTTGGTGCCGGGACCAAAGTGGCAAATCTCCGGCATGATCACGGGACGGTAAAGATTCGTGGAATGGATACAAGGCGTGTTAAGATGGGTGCAGTTATCGGCGACGATGTCCGGTTCGGTATCAATTGTTCTATCAATGTCGGGACAGTAATAGGAAGCAGGGTGAGCGTTGCACCCCACAGTTTTCTTGAAGGATGGATCGATGAAGACACAAAAGTTCGGTAGGTGAAAGATGCAGGCAGTAATTCTTGCAGCAGGGGAAGGAAAACGGCTCAGGCCGCTTACGCGGAACCGGCCGAAAGTACTCATACCCGTAGCCAACAATCCCATCATTGATTACCCCATCCAGGCTCTTTCAGGGTGCGGGATCAGGGATATCATTGTGGTTGTCGGGTACCGCAAGGAGCATGTGATCCGGTACCTTGACCGGCTCGAAACCCCGGTTCAGATCATCGAGCAGAAAAAACAGCTCGGGACGGCAGATGCCCTATTATGCGCTGAACCACTGATCACGGATGATTTTCTGGTGATTCCTGGTGATAATTACATCGATGCAGGATCGATTGCAAAGATCAGGGATCAGAAAAACGCCCTTCTTGTCAAACAGCATCCCTACCCCTCAAATTTTGGTGTTGTTGTGATGAAGAAAAACGATGTTGCATGCATCATGGAAAAGCCGGAGCATGCACCTTCCTTCACGGTGTCAACAGGGATATTTTCATTCTCCAGGGATTTCTTCACCCATATCAAAGGAAATGACCTTACCGATGCGGTAAATGATATGATTGCACAGGGCGGACATCTCTCTGCTGTTGCGGCAGACGACTGGCAGGACGCTGTCTACCCATGGGACCTTCTCGCACTCAATAGTAAGACACTCTCAAATATCATGCCGGAAAAAGCCGGTACACTCGATCGGGACGCGAGGATCCAGGGGGTCGTGCACATGAGCAAAGGGGCTG
>JAJRBV010000146.1 GCA_028679275.1 Methanoregulaceae archaeon | reverse complement strand
AGTGCGCTTGCGATCGATCCGGATATTAAAGAGGCATGGCTCGCAAAAGGGGTGGCTCTCTACAACCTTTGGCCGTTATGAGGAAGCGATCGATTGTTATGATCACGCCCTGGTGGCCGATCCGGAAAATGCCGGGGTTTTGTCCCAGAAGGTCCCTGCATTAAAGGCAATGGAACGACCGGCAGAGGGTTTCTGAAGTGATGCAGGCGTGAAGGGGCTGGCACCCTGTAGAATCCCCGGTGAAGACAAGACCATCGCCCTGTTAACGCAGGAAAGCATCACTGGGGGATAGCATGAATTAATGGCCTCTGAAAAGGAGAGAGGAGGATAACAGACGAATCTATGCATAACCACAATGACTGGGAAACTGAGACCCCACACCTCATGAGGAAACCTGGTGACAGAAGCGAGCCGGAGGACTACACCGCATCATTGCGCGACGGGGTCCTGGTAACCCTCATCTTTTTTGCCATCGAGGTTGCAGGAGGGTATTATTCAGGTTCCCTTTCGCTGATTTCCGATGCAGGGCATATGTTCATCGATGCTTCAGCCCTGCTGCTCTCCCTGGCAGCGATCCGGGCCGCCCGTTCCCTCCCCACCAAGGAGCGGACATACGGACTGCACCGGGCCGAGATTGTTGCTGCGTTTTGCAACGGCCTCATCCTGATCCTCCTGAGCATATGGATCCTGTTTGAAGCGTTCAATCGTCTCGCGAATCCCCGCCCGATTGACAGTACCGTGATGCTCGTGGTTGCCCTTGCGGGTCTTGCAGCAAATGCCTATATTGCATACCGGCTCCATGGGAGCAGGGATCTGAATATCCGGAGTGCCTTCCTTCACGTCGTAGGTGATGCTCTCACCTCGCTTGCTGTCATCGGGGCCGCCGTCTGGATCGCGGTAACAGGACAGACTGGTGCCGATCCTATCCTCTCCGGGCTAATTGCGATCGTAATCCTTGTATCCGCGGCAAGGGTTTTTCGTGAAGCAATCGGAATCCTCCTCCAGTTTACCCCGCGGGACCTGGATTATGACAGGGTGATCCGGGAAATGGAGTCGGTGCCAGGGGTTGAAGGGGTCCATGATGTTCATATCTGGAGCCTCAGTTCGAGTATTTTTGTGCTGGATGCCCATGTTTACAGCTGTGAGCATGATGTGACCCGCATTGGCATGATAAAAAGAGAGATCAAGGAGCGGCTGGAGAGTTTCCGGATTCTCCACTCCACGCTCGAGTTCGAATGCGAGGAATGCACTGAGGCAGGTTCATCTGCCTGCATCCTCACCCCAGGTGCCGGAAAAGCCCCTCCTCACTATGACGACCGGCTGTAAGATACCGGCTGCTGCAGAAATGGTGATCTGATTATTGAGAAGTGGGAAAAAGTGAGGAGATCCTAACCCCGGGTTCAATTAAAAGATTATTTTTTCAGCGTGATGTCGATACCGAACTTCACGGCGTTCCTGTCTGCAAGTGCCTGGATCTTTGCGATCTCGGCATCGTTCCTCTTTGGCTTGAAGAGGTGGCGGAACCGTTTCTGCCCGACCAGATAGTCATCGACCGGCTTTCGCACCACCTTCTTCACTTTCGTAACCACCCCGTTCTCCATCTCGTAATTGACCCAGAGACCGGTCTCTATGGCAAGTTTTCCTATCGCGACCGTCTTCTCGCCTTCAAATCCCCAGCCCGTGCAGCAGGGGGCATGGACCTGGATGTAGCAGGGTCCCGGGGTATTGACCGCTTTTTCGACCTTCTTTTTAAAATCCGGAGGGTAGGCGATGGATGCGGTCGCCACGTACGGGGCCCCGTGCGCAGCGAGGATCATGGGGAGATCCTTTTTCGGGCGGCTGTTTCCAAACGAACAGCTCCCTGCCGGGCTCGTGGTGGTACTGGCATCGTAGGGCGTTGCACCGGATCGCTGGATGCCCGTGTTCATGTAAGCCTCGTTATCATAGCAGATGTAGGTAAAATCATGCCCCCTCTCAAATGCGCCGGAAAGGCAGAGCATCCCGATATCAAACGTTGCACCGTCCCCTCCAAGGGCAATGACCTTCTCCTTTCTTCCCTGCTTCTTCAGCGAGGCGACCACCCCGGATGCCACCGCAGAGTTGTTCTCGAAAAGCGAGTGGATCCAGGGAACCCCCCACGCCGTTTCCGGGTACGGGGTGGAGAAGACCTCCATGCATCCGGTCGAAGAGACCACGATCGTATCCTTTCCCGCCGCATCAAGGATAAGCCTGGCGGCCATGGCTGCTGCGCAGCCCCCGCATGCCCGGTGACCCGAGTCAAAAAGCACACATGCTGCTTCGTCGTTCATTGCAGTACCTCCTCGCGAAGCCCGTAGAAGAGGTCGCCCTTGCCTTCCTCCGCAAGGGAGACCACGCGGGCAATATCCTTTTTCCTGACATCCCTTCCACCAAGGGCAATGATATAGTCATAGACAGGGATCTGGCTTCCGTAGAGTGCGTCCCTGACCTCAAGCGCCATCGCACCCTTCGATCCGAGCGAGATGTTCTTGTCAAGGACGGCAACCCTGCCCACTCCCGAGAGAGCTTTTTTCACTTCGTCGGATGGGAATGGGCGGAATGTACGGATTTTAAGGAGCCCGACCTTTTTCCCGGCATCCCTCATTTCATCGATAGCGTCCTTTACCGTCCCGCATATCGATCCCATTGCAACAAGAGCACAGTCGGCATCCTCCAGCCGGTATCCTTCCACGAGCCCGCTGTAATCCCTGCCGAACAGCTCAGCGAATTCTTTACCGGCCTTCGGGATCACTGACAAGGCTCTTTTCGCTGCCTGATCGATCTCGTACCGGAACTCCGTGTAATAGTCAGGTGCCGCAAACAGGCCGAAGCTGATCGGATCCGCAGCATCCAGCCTCTGGAACGGCTTGAACGGCGGGAGGTAGCTGTCTGCCTGCTCCTGGCTGATGGTATCCACCGGTTCGTAGGTATGGGAGAGGATGAACCCGTCGAAGCAGACAAACGAGGGGAGGAGAATCCTGTGATCTTCAGAGACCTTGTAGGCGAGGTAATGCAGGTCGGTCGCTTCCTGGTTGTCTTCAGCATACAGCTGGAGCCATCCCGAGTCACGGAGCGAGACGGAGTCCTGCTGATCATTCCATATCGAGAGAGGGGCTCCCATTGCCCGGTTCACGATGGACATGACGACAGGGAGCCTCATCCCGGCACAATTGAAACAGACCTCGAACATCAGGGCCAGTCCCTGGGAGGTGGTCGCTGAATAGACTCTTGACCCTGCAGCGCTCGCACCAAGGCAGGCAGAGAGAGCCGAGAACTCGCTCTCCACGGTGATATATTCAGCATCGATCTCGCAGTTGGCCACCATCTCGGCGAGGGCTTCGACAATATGGGTCTGGGGCGTAATAGGATATGCGGCAATGACCTGGGGCCGGCATTTTCCGACCGCTTCGGCCACCGCGAGTGATCCCTCGGTTATCTCGAGCATCTCACTTCTCCTCCTTCTTCATCTCGATCGCTTCTGACGGGCACTCCTCTGCGCAGAGACCGCACCCCTTGCAGTAGTCATAATCAGGGACCGGGAGGCCTTCCTCGTTCTCACCGATACATCCTTCAGGGCAGATGATCCTGCACATCCCGCAGCTGGTGCATTTCTCATTGATGAATTCCGGCCGGAACACCCGCCATGATCCGGTCTTGTTGTTCCGTGATTTCCCGGGCCGGGCTGTACATCCTGTACCGATTGCCATGGTCAGGCCACCCCCTTCACTGAATTATAGGCTGCTTTTGCCGCAGCAATATTTTTCGTGGCAAGGTCGCCTTTGAAACGCCGTTTCACCGCGTCTTCGAGAGCCGTAAAACCGATCTCGCCGCTCGCTGCCGCAAATGCCCCCATCAGTGCTGTATTCGTTATGGGAAGGCCTATATGCTTCAGGGCGATAGAGGTGGCATCGATAGTGATGACCCTTACCCCTTCCGGGACAGGGGAGCTGATGGCCTTTTCGGTATTGACAATGGCGATGCCCCCCTCCTTCATCCCGTGGAAGACATTCACGTCCTTTACGAGGGTACTGTCCTGCACGATGACATAGTCCGGCTCATAGACCTGGCTGCGGAGCCGGATCTTTTTGTTGTCAAACCTGACAAATGCCTGGACAGGAGCCCCCCGTCGTTCGACTCCGAAAGCAGGAAATGCCTGGGCATGCATACCGCCCTCAAAGGCGGCAACTGCGATCAGCTCTGCAGCAGTGACCGAGCCCTGCCCGCCCCTGCCATGAATGCGTAGCTCTCTCAAGAAAATCCCTATATAATCTTACATGATTAATAATATAAATTTACATATCGACGCTGATTCCAAGAATTTCCCTCTTTCCCGAGAAGACATCCTTTGCGATCAGGGCAAGGCCGGACGAAGCGCACCATTCAT
>JAJRBV010000174.1 GCA_028679275.1 Methanoregulaceae archaeon | reverse complement strand
ATCGTTTCCGGTGAGATCTCACGGGATCTCTTCAAGACCGTCAAGACCATCTACCCCACCCGCCGGGTCGAGGTCATCAAGTCCAAGGTCGAGCAGATCGCTGCGCCGGTGGACACCCGTTAATTTTTTGGTTTTTTTTGGTTGATAATCCGTAACCTGTTGACCGGGCAGGTTTTCTGTACGCAAGGGGCCGGTTTGAATTGCCTGGGGTCGAAGAACCCATCGGATGCTGCTCAACGCTCACCCCCCCTTTGTGGGGGTTCGGGGTTCCGAACGTTCATGAGATTCCCCGCTCCATACTGTATCCCATGTCCTCCATCATCACCGATCCCTTCCGCCAGAAGCTCCTGCTTTCTGCCGTGGCTCTTGGCGTGGTGATGGACGGGATAGACGGTTCAATCGTGAACGTGGCGCTCCCGACCATGGCCACGTATTTCGACACCGATACCGGCACGATTGCGTGGGTGATCATCACGTACCTGCTGATGATGGCAGGGCTCCTCCTTGTCTTCGGGAAACTCGCGGACCGTGGGTTTGCAAAAAAACTGTTCCTTCTGGGATTTGTGATCTTCACCATCGGTTCTGCTGCCTGCGGGATCTCCCCCTCGCTTGACATCCTGCTCGCATCACGTCTTGTGCAGGGAGCCGGGGCTGCAATGATCGCCGCCGTTGCGCCGCTGCTCTGCATCCGGTACCTCCCGCCGGAGATGCTCGGCACTGCCCTTGGTGTTATCGCCGCGACCAGTTCAATCGGATTTGCTGCCGGGCCGGCAATCGGCGGTATCCTCACCCAGCACCTTTCGTGGCACTGGATCTTTCTCGTCAACATCCCGATCGGCATCCTTGGGATCCTCTTCGCGGCCCGGGTAATTCCACACGACGAGCCGGCAGACAGCACGGTGTCTTTCGACTACCCGGGCGCTGTCACCCTCTTCGGTGCCATGATGTTCATTACCTTTGTGCTGGAAGAGGCTGCAGCCAGGGGTATAACGGATCCGCTGATTCTTGCCGGTGGGACACTATTCCTGCTCTGTGCGGGGCTGTTTATCGTCCGGGAGCTTACAACACCGGAGCCGTTTCTCAATATCCGGATCTTCTCGAAGTGGCGGTTCACCGCGGTTCTCCTCGCATACCTGCTGGTGAATGTCATCTTCATGGGTATCCTGTACCTGCTCCCGTTCTACCTCACCACGGAGATGAACTTCGATCTGGCGACAACCGGCTTGTATCTCCTGATCCCGCCGGCGGTGATAGCCCTTATCAGCATCCCGTTCGGGCAGTGGTCGGACCGTCACGGAAGCCGCAGGGTATTTGCGGTCGCCGCCTGTAGCGTTCTTGTCTTCTACAGCGCCATCTTCGCGGTTCTTTCCCCGGAATCAGGGATCGTACTCCTGTTTGCCGGGCTCATCTTCATGGGGGTGGCCTTCGGCATCGCCGCCGGGCCGGCCTCAAGCAGGATCATCGAGAGTGCTCCAGAAGGGGGGGAAGGCACCGGATCCTCGCTGATGGTGACCAGCATCTACTTCGGAGGAGTGCTCGGGACCGCGATCTATGCGGGACTCTTCACCTTCGCAACTGCGGGTGCTGACGGGATTGTCGCCTTCACCGATCTCGATTCCGCACGATTCCTGTTCGGATTCCATTTCACGATGGCTGCAGGTCTCGTCCTTTCAGTGGTTCCGCTCGTACTTTCGGCAATCGTGCCGGATGAGTTGAAGAATACCGCGTGAGCGGCAATATCCGGTATTTTCAGAAATCAGATCCAAACCACACTGGCAGGCAATGGAAATAACCATGCTCCTGAACGGGATCTCCCGGGCAAGCGCTTAGGGATCTCTTCTAAGAAATGAAGACCGTCTACCCATACCCGCTGAGCTGAGGTCATCACGTCCAGGGTCGAGCAGATCGCTGCGCAGGTGGACACATGTTCATTTTTTTGGATTTTTTTGGGTATAGTCATTATGAAACCCAAAAACAGAATTCAGATTCCTACGTAAAAATTTGATCAAAAAATTAAACCAGACCATTTGGAAAAAACGTGCGGAAATTGCAGACGGATTTGATCCCTGGTCCAAACTGGTTTCATCGTCCTATCGCAATATGGGGTCGCCACAGCGGCGGGGGCGAGCCTGTGGCAAAGCTCTCTGGAGTGTCTGTATGAGTTGCTTCTCCTTTCGTATTCTAAGAAAAATTATCCATACCTGCGGAAATAGTGACACCGGAGAGGGTCAGACGATGCAACAGACCTCTTTCGGGTTCTTCTCTTTACCAGCCCTTCCCAGACGGGAATGGCTGGTTCGCAGAAACCTAATTAATCCGCCCGCCCAACCATTCCATACGAATGACCGCGAATAAAATCCTTTTTATCGTCCTTGACGGCATATCCGACCGTCCCTGCCCCGATCTCGAGGGGCTCACCCCGCTTGCCGCGGCCAGGAAGCCGGTCCTCGACAAGCTTGCAGCGGAAGGGTGCTGCGGGATCATGGATACCATCGCACCCGGTATCCGCCCGGGGTCTGATACCGCCCACCTTGCCCTGCTCGGCTACGACCCCCATGAATACTATACCGGGCGGGGGCCCCTCGAGTGCGAGGGTACCGGCATCCATATGGAGCCGGGCATGATCGGGTTCCGGTGCAATTTTGCCACGATGTCAGCAGAAGGCATCATCACGGATCGGCGGGCAGGCAGGATCCATGACACGGCTGCGCTCAGCGAGGCGATCCAGAAAGGCGTCGATCTGTCGGGATACGGGGTCGGGTTCTCATTCCGGTCCGGGGCCGGACACCGGGCTGCGCTCGCTTTCAGGGGACAGGGGCTCGGGCACTGTGTCTCCTCCAATGACCCG